>DVLW01000218.1 GCA_018715285.1 Candidatus Faecivivens stercoripullorum
GAAGAAAAAGATCATCTCGGTGCCCAGTTCAACCTCCGGGTCATCGCTCAGATAGATATCCGTTTCTGTTTCTCCGCCTTTCC
Source organism: Candidatus Faecivivens stercoripullorum (assembly GCA_018715285.1). Taxonomy (GTDB): domain Bacteria; phylum Bacillota; class Clostridia; order Oscillospirales; family Ruminococcaceae; genus Faecivivens; species Faecivivens stercoripullorum. The sequence continues at coordinate 84 of DVLW01000218.1, forward strand.
ACAGCCAGGTATATGTGTTTTTGCCGGTATCGCCCTTGTAAAATTCGATGACGTCAATCGTATAGGGCGTGTAAGCGAAGTCTGACAGAACGGGATCTTCGTATACGCCCGGGGGTACAGTTTCTCCTTTCTCACGGACGATCCCATGAACAATGACAGGATAAATGGCACAAAGCTGGTCAAGGCTGTCAATGCTGATATATGTAATGAGTCTTTGGTGGGTAATTTTTTGGACAGCTTCGCTTTCTGACGATACGACAGTTTCTGATGATGCAGCGGTTTCTGATGATGCAGCATTTTCGGTAGATTGAGCAGACGAACATCCGGATAAAAGCAGCAAAAACAGTGTGATGCAAAACGCAGTTATTTTGTTTGTCATGGCATTCACCCTTTCGGAATAAAGCAAATATATCTGATGATTAAATTATAACATACAGTGACGGTATTTTCAATCATTTCCCGGCAAACAGGCAGCGGAAGCATTCCGCAAACCGCGCATTGCTTCCATGAAAACAGTCTAAATATCGTACTATCTGCCCGGCGCGTTCGCAAAGGCAGTTATTTCCACGATCGAGCGGATCGCAGCAACCCGCAGGTTGCAAGCAGGAGCGACCGCCGCGAACAGGGCAGCGGAAGCATTCCGCAGAAAATGTCAACTCGCATGGTATACACTCTTGCAATATTCAGCGGAATATCGTATAATAAAGGTGTATTTTCTAACGCAAAAAGGATAGATTGCCCATATGATGAAATTCGTATCCCATTCGGAAGCTGAGACGGAAGCAATCGGGGAAAAATTCGCCCGAATGCTGCATCCCGGCGACGTAGTAGCCTTTACCGGCGGGCTGGGAGCCGGGAAAACCGCATTTACCCGCGGGATGGCGCGTACACTCGCGCCGGATGCCGAAGTCTCAAGCCCGACCTTTGCACTGGTCAATGACTACGGCGGAAAGGTGCCGTTCTGGCACTTTGATATGTACCGTATCTGTACGATGGATGATCTGTATTCCACCGGCTTTTTTGATTATCTGGAGGCAGGCGGGATACTGGCTGTCGAATGGAGCGAAAACATTGCCGGCGCACTGCCGGAAGGGACAATTTATGTCCGGATTACCGCCAGTGGGGATGAGAGCCGTACGATACTGATCGGAAGCGAACCCGGCGGGGAGAAGGAAGGGAAGGAAAGTTGAAGCTGATCTGTCTGGAAACATCGGCAAAAACTGCCTCGGCTGCGGTCGTTACCGAAGGAAAGGTCATTGGGGAGATATCGGTTACAGCCGGACTGACCCATTCCCAGACGATACTTCCGGCGATGGAAGCGCTGCTGAATAGCTGCTCGATGAAGATTGCAGACGCGGACGGTTTTGCCGTCAGTATCGGTCCGGGGTCATTTACCGGGCTGCGGATTGGAATCGGAGCGGTTAAAGGACTGGCGCAGGGAAGCGGAAAGGGCTGTATTGGCGTATCGACGCTGGAAGCACTGGCCTGCAATTTTTCAGGGCTTTCCTACACCATCTGTCCGGTAATGGACGCCCGGTGCGGACAGGTATACACCTCGCTGTTCTGGGCGAATGGCGGATACCCGAAACGGCTCTGGGAGGATATGGCGATTTCCCTTGACCAGCTCAGGGAGAAGCTGTCCTCGGTAGAAGGTGAGGTCATGCTGGTCGGCGATGGAGCCGAGCTGGCATTTGGTGCACTTTCAGGGAGTGTGCGGGTATTGCTTGCACCGCCGGCACTCCGGATGCAGTCTGCGGCGTCGGTCGGGATTGCAGCGCTGCACCATCTGGAAACAGAGCAGATGATTTCACCCGGAGAGCTGACGCCCAGTTACTTACGCCTGCCGCAGGCAGAGCGGGAACTGTTGGCACGGGGCGGGCACCCTGGAAAGTAAAGGCCCGGGAAAACAGGCTGCCGCAAATAATATAAGCCAGCCTGAAACAACAGAAAGGAATGGTAATGAGTATGTTAGCACTTGCATCCGATCACGGCGGATTTGCCCTCAAGCAGGAGGTCAAAAAGCATCTTGACAGCAGAGGAATTGCCTATAAAGATTTTGGCTGTTATGATGAATCGTCCTGTGATTACCCGGACATGGCGCTGCCCGCATGTGACGCGGTTGTCAGCGGGGAGTGTGACAAAGCGCTGCTTTTCTGCGGAACGGGTATCGGCATTTCGATGGCTGCGAACAAGGTAAACGGCATTCGTGCCTGTGCATGCAGCGACGCATTTTCGGCAAAATACACCCGTGCGCATAACGATGCCAATGCACTTTGCCTTGGCGGACGTGTCGTTGGAGCAGGACTTGCCTGTGAACTGGTCGATCTGTTTTTGGATACGCCCTTTGAAGGCGGCCGCCACCAGAAGAGAATTGACAAACTGACTGAGATTGAACGCCGGGAGAATGCCCGTTAAACGGCATTCAGGCGATTCACATATAGAATATAGAAACGCTACCAGAAAGGTTGAACGATTATGGCAAACGTAAAAACAATGGATCATCCGCTGATTAGACATAAGATTTCCCTGCTGCGTGATTCCAGCACTTCTTCCAAGGAGTTCCGTGAGCTGGTATCCGAGATTGCAATGTTGATGTGCTATGAGGCAACCCGCGACCTGCCGCTGAAAGAGGTTTCGATTGATACTCCCATCGGCACCGCAAAGAGCGAAGTCCTCAATAATGTAAAGATTGCATTTGTTCCGATTCTGCGTGCCGGCATGGGAATGCTGGACGGCATGATCGAACTGATTCCGGCTGCAAAAGTCGGTCATATTGGTATGTTCCGTGACCCCGAGACTCTGGTTCCGGAGCAGTACTACTGCAAGCTGCCGAGCGACATTGCACGCCGTGACGTATATGTTCTCGACCCGATGCTGGCAACAGGCGGTTCTGCGATTGGTGCAGTCAGTCTGCTGAAGAAGGCAGGCTGCAAGAATATCAAGCAGCTGTGCATTATTGCATGCCCGGAAGGCATTGAAGCATTTACCCAGGCACATCCGGACGTTCAGCTGTTTGTCGGCACGATTGACAAAGGCCTGAATGAAGAAGGCTACATTGTACCCGGTCTGGGCGACTGCGGCGACAGAATCTACGGCACTAAATGAGTTAAGTTGCTTCGCAGTTAAGTTTGGCTTACGCCAAGTGAAGAGTTTTGCTGATGCAAAACGTGAAGTTGCTTACGCAGTTGTGTAATCGGACAGTCCGTGCGCACCATTGCCCATCTGTTCACCCGGCTTGACTACGTTAAGGTTTTTCCCAAAAAGCGCACCAGCACAAGATCGGACGAAAAGCTGCGCCCGGAGTTTTTCGGCACGCTGTGACGGCTCTGTTTAAAGGACAGGGCCGTCTTTTTTGAGAGAAAGACAGATAGATAAACAACATAAAAGATAAATTAAAGAAGGAAGCTGCAAAGAATGATTATTGATTTTCACACCCACTGTTTTCCCGACACGGTTGCCTATCACGCACTGGACGCGATGAGCAGCGCGGCGGCATTGTATCCCCAGACCCAGGGAATCCAGCTGCGGTATGACGGCACGCTGGAGAAACTGCGGAAGATGGTGCATGATGCAGGCGCGGACTATTTTGTTCAGATGAGCGTTGCGACCCAGCCGCGGCACCAGTACAATGTCAACCAGTTTGCACTCAAGGTCAACGCATTGCCGGACGCATTTGCATTCGGGAGCGTGCACGGCATGTCAAGTGACTCGCTGGAAGAGCTGGAGCGGCTGCACGAAGCCGGGATACCGGGAATCAAGCTGCACCATGATGAACAGGGAATAGAGATGGATGATTTCCGGATGTTTCCGGTTTACGATTTGATTTCTCAGCTCGGACTGCCGTGCCTGATTCATACCGGGTTTGACCCGTTTTCACCTGACCACTCCCATGCAAGACCGGAACAGATTCTGAAAATTCACGCTCAGTTCCCGAAACTGCGGCTGATACTGGCGCATCTCGGCGGGATTGCTGACTGGGATGCAGCAGAAGAATTGCTGGCTGGTCAGGGAATGATGATGGATACTGCGATGGTCAGTGAAGGGCTTGACCGTGAACAGGCAGCGCGGATTATCCGGAAAAACGGAGCCGAGAATGTACTGATGGGTTCAGATATGCCATGGACGACGACAGCCGACGCGATTGCATATCTTGATTCACTTCCGCTCACCGACCGTGAAAAGGAAATGATTGCCGGTGAAAATGCCGCGCGTATCCTGTCACTTCTGTAAATATTTGTACTAACTACCGTTGGTTCGACCGACGCGCAGAGCGGCACAGTGCCTGTGCTCCCAGTTTGCCGAGTGGCGTGTCGCCACGGACTTGTTCGCGATGGTCGCTCCTGCTTCGCAATCCGCTCGGTCGTGATAGTAACAGCCTAACTGAACGCGCCGGGTAGTTGGTGCGAGTTTGTTTCTTTGCAAATCCTGCGCACACACTACCCGGTGATTTACGCGAGCGCAGAGCGGCACAGTGCCTGTGCTCCCTGTTTCGCGATGGTCGCTCCTGCTTCGCAATCTGCTCGGTCGTAAAAGAAATAACCCGAGCGAACGCGCCGGGTAGATAGTGCAATATCCACATGCTTTCAGGAGAGCAATTCGCACACACTACCCATCTGTTCGACCGACGCGCAGAGCGTCGGGGTAATGTTACGCACTCAGTGGGGTCGGTCATGATATAAAAGTTTAGGTCAAGCCTTTTCAAAGGCTTGCGGGGTCCACGGTTCGCAAGCGAACCAGACAGTTTTCCAAGGGAAAACTGTGCGGGCACAGTTTGCAAGCAAACTGTATGGTTCCCAAAGGGAACCATGAGCCCCTGGTCGCTCCATCGCAATGGAGCGAAATCTCTTATCCCCAAAACTAGCTCAGCAAGGGGTAGCAAAATGCCCGCAGGTATTTTGCGTAGGGGACGCATAGCAAGGGCGTCCCCTATGAAAAAAGTCCGCTCGATGCGGGCTTTTTTCATAAACGAGCGAGCATGTCACTATAGGTTTATGCTGTCACTGGAACTACGTGGGCCGGCACGGCGCTGACGGTACGCACTTTCTACCCCTCGTCGACTGTCCGGTGGACAGTCGTGCGACGGTATAGCCTGTTGATACAGAACGTTAAGTTTGGCACATGCCAAGTGAAGAATTTTGCCAACGCAGAGCATGAAGTTCCATTTTCCAAAAAAGCCTGCGAAACTGCTTGATGTGCAAAGCGCACTTTCCTGCAACCCTTTTACAGAACACAAAAAACCTTTCCCGCATACCCTGAGGGGGAAAGGTTGTGACATTTATGATAGAGGCTTTACTCTGGGCAGCCGGCGGAACCGGCTTTACATTTATGATGACCTCGCTGGGAGCAGCGACGGTATTGTTTGTCGGCGCAAAGGTGAAGATGGGATTGCAGCGTGGATTCCTCGGATTTGCGGCAGGGGTCATGATGGCTGCATCGGTATGGAGTCTGCTGTTGCCTGCGATTGAACGAGCGGAAGGCGGTCCGGTACCGCCAGCACTGATTGCAGGAACCGGGCTTGCAGCGGGTGTTTTGTTCCTGATGGGACTGGACCGGCTGATTCCGCATCTGCACCCGGATACCGGTGCACCGGAAGGCCTGAGTGCCCGATGGAAACGGACGACGCTTTTGTTTCTGGCGGTGACACTGCACAATATCCCTGAAGGAATGGCCGTCGGTCTTGCGTTTGCGATGGCAGCACAGGAAGGCGATTTTTCCGGTGCGGTTGCACTGGCGATGGGTATTGGCATCCAGAATTTCCCGGAAGGTGCAGCGGTTTCACTGCCGATGCGACAGGAGGGAATGAGCCGGAGGAGAGCATTTGCACGCGGCGTTGTATCAGGAATTGTCGAGCCGATTTTCGGGATACTGGTAGTACTGTGTTATGGTGCGATTCAGCCGCTGATGCCGTTTTTGCTGGCATTTGCAGCGGGTGCGATGCTGTACGTCGTGGTTGAAGAACTGATTCCGCAGGCGCATCTGGATGTACACGCCGACTGTGGAACACTGGCAGTAATGGGCGGATTTCTGATTATGATGCTGCTGGACGTGGCACTCGGATGAAAAAACGGTTCTCTGTTTTGTGCAGAGAACCGTTTTTTAAATGCAATTTCAGCAGAGGCTCACCTCATACATATTTATAAGGAAGAAACCTCTTATTTATTTTATTCCGCGTCCATCTGGGAGCCGGAAACCATGACAAACCGCATCAGATTGACGACAGCTTCGATCATATCCTCACGGGTGCATCTGCCATCTTTCAGCGCCTTCTGAATCTGTGCGATAACAGGAGGGCCACCCGGCATGACCACGTCATTACCAGCATGTACCGCATCGCCGCCATCGACGACAACGTCCATATCACCCCAGTCGGTAACGACAACGCCTTCAAATCCCCATTCACCACGGAGCAGACGGGTGCACAGGTCGTAGCTGCCGCCAGCGAAAGTACCGTTAATCCGGTTAAAGGACGACATGAAGGTACGAACCTTACTGTTACGGACAATCATTTCAAACGGGCGGAGGTAGACTTCACGTGCAGCGCGTTCCTCGACAATCGAGTTGACAGCGTCGACACCATGGATCGTCTTACCGCGGCGATAAGTTTCCTGTTCATTGAGTGCAAAGTGTTTGGGGCAGCAGGTGGCGCGGCTGTTTTCCTCGCATCCACGGACGATAGCAGTACCGCAGATACCGCTGACAACCGGGTCTTCCGAGAAGTACTCGAAGTTACGGCCGCCCAGCAGAGCACGCTGGATATTAACCGCAGGTGCAAGCCAGGAATCGACCTGCATTTCATCCGATTCAGCGCCAGCCGCTTCACCGAAAGCATACGCAAGATCAGCGTTAAAGGTAGAAGCGACAGCGGTACCGGTCGGCCAGGATACCATGCCGATACCAGCAGGGCCATCCTTGTACCAAGCCGAATGGATACCCAGCCGTTCCATTGCCGGGTTGATATAACCAGGGAATCCCTTAGGATGGTCATTCGTGGTCAGGTCTTTGCCGTCCGGACCCTGAATGGTTGCAGGAGTACCGCGGCCAGCGCCGAAGGGAAGACCGGGACCATAGCCAACGCACATAGCGGCGAGTTCATCGTCGGTCATCTGGTTGACGAAATCATACAGCGAAACTCTGTGTTCTCTGACGTCTTTCAGATCAGCGTGTTCAATCGAATGCAGCTCCGGCATCTTGCGCAGTGTCTGGGTAAACAGGGTGATATTTTCCTCAGTCAGCTGTACAGCCTTAGCAGCCGCGATTTCATCCGCTTCACCGGGATAGCTGATATGTACCGCGTTTTCACCGTGGCAGAAGGAGAGTTTTTCACGGTTTTCAGGCAGAATCGGCAGAATATTGGTATACTGAGCAGCGGTCAGTTCTTTATCGACAACCAGTTTACCTGCGACATGGGTATTTCTGGAGGAGTTACCGACGCGGACGATATACTCACCAGCTTCGAGGATATACCGTGCAGTCGATTCATCATAAGAAGCGAGCAGCCAGGTCGGAATCTCAACTTTGACCGTTTCAGACTGACCGGGAGCCAGTGCCGAAGTCTTTGCATAGCCTTTCAGCTGCTGGTACGGCTGGTCGAGTTTTCCGGCAGGCGCGGACAGGTAGACCTGAACGACTTCCTTGCCGGTGAAACTGCCGGTATTGGTAACGGTAGCGGTCACAACGAGGTTTTTGCCATCCATCACGGTATCCAGTCCACTGATAGCAAAGGTGGTATAGGACAACCCGAAACCAAACGGATACAGCGGTTCAACCGAATAGCTGTCAAAATAGCGGTAACCGGCATAGATACCCTCAGCATATACGCTGACCGGGCTGAGTTTATATCCGGTGCTGCCGTTTGCAGCAGCGTCCAGACCGTAGGATTCATAGGTCAGGATATTTTCAGGATGTGCCTTGTCGAAGCTGAAATGAGCGGAAGCGGGATGATCGGCATATTTTTTAACGATGGTGGAAGTCAGCTTACCGGAAGGAGAAATTTTACCGGCGATGATATCTGCCAGAGCCGTTGCACCCTGTTCACCGGGAGAGGGGACATACAAAACCGACCGGATAGCCGGGTAATTTTCAATCCAGGAGAGGTCAACCGCGCCGACGGTATTGACAACCAGCACGACATTATTAAAGGAAGAAGTGACCGATTCAACCAGCTGTTTTTCACAATCCAGCAGCTCATAGTCGCCCTCATAATGGCGGTCACATTCCTCACCGCCAGCACTTCTGCCGAGAATCAGCAGCGCGGTATCGGTTGCTTTCACAGCCTCGTCCATCACCTCAGCGGGAACCGGCAGTTCTTCTTCCGGGGCGGTGTAGGTGCCGAACCATTCATAGATAGCGCCGGACGCGACCAGATCGCCGAATTTGGCAAAGATTTCACGGCGCTTGCGGTCTTCTTCCTCGGGGTCAAACTGAGCGCGGTAGAAGGCTTCGAGCGACGGAATCAGGCTGAATCCGACCTGTTTGAGGGTATCAACCAGCATCGATGCGTTTTTAGCGGAAGATGCACCGGAGCCGGAACCGCCGATATGGAGAGCGACCTGTCTTTTACCGAAGACAGCGAGGGTCATACCGGGTTTCAGCGGCAGGAGGCCGTCGTTTTTAAGGAGAATCATACTTTCTCCAGCGATTTCCCGTGCGAGAGCGACGCGGGAAGCGCCTGATTTAAATCGATTCATAATATGTACCGATCCTTTCCTGAAAGATAACAGTTTCATAATTATAAAAAAGCATAATTATATTTACATTATACAATACTGATTCCTTTGTGTCAATCGCGCCAATATCATCGAATGAAGGAATATTGTCACTTTCCAGAGAAAAACCACGCCATAGCCTTACCCAGTCGGCAGACCGGGTAAAGCTATCGGACAAAGGCATACAGCCTCAGTTAAAGGTCGTCGACGTCCTGAACAGGTTTTTCCTTAGGGTCAACCGGGCGGCCGGTATAACTGCCGTTCGGGT
>DVLW01000219.1 GCA_018715285.1 Candidatus Faecivivens stercoripullorum
AGTGGAGAATTTTGTTTCTCTAAACATAAAGACAATATATGTAAAAAATGTCACATAAAATATTTTTTCGGCAAAAAGTGACATTTTGGGTTTTGGTTGTCTATATAATTGGAAAGGAGAAATCAGAAAAATATATTTTTAAGTGTTGACAGAACATAAAATCAAGATATACTTGAAATACAACTATAAAATAATCGTAATTCTTTATTTTCAGGTTATAATACTTTCAAAATAGTAAAATGGTAAAAAACTATTTTGGAGTGTGTATATGATGGCAGTTCGGTGGTTGAATCTCTTACATTTTACAGCGATATCGTCTGATCAATCAGATACTATGGCGTCCGGATGACTCCGGGCGCTTTTTTGTCTATATACGATGGAACCTTGACAACATATCCGGAATATGATGTTATAAAAATATCTCTTTGCACTGCAACCATACCCCTTTTCGGGGCAACTACAGTACAAACTGAGCAGGCGATAAACCCTTTACCGGGTTTGTGGGGCCGGGCCGCTTTTGCGGCAGCAGATGACGTCTTCGACATCTGTGGGACAGTACGTATGTTCCGCAGGTGTCTTTTTTTATACCTTCGGAGCATATCCGCTGAGATCTGGTGAAGTGCCATAAGAGCTATCTTTCCATTCAGGAGGTAACATTATGGACAAAAAAATCAATCAACAACTCGCAATGCACGTCTCTCTCGTGACAATCCTGGGAAATGTGCTACTCTCAGCCTTTAAACTCGCCGCTGGTATCTTCGCTCATTCCGGCGCTATGGTATCCGATGCCGTTCATTCGGCTTCTGATGTGTTGAGTACCTTCGTCGTTATCGCCGGCGTTAAGCTGTCGGGTAAGGATTCTGATAAGGAACATCCCTATGGCCATGAACGATTTGAATGTGTCGCTGCAATCCTGCTTGCTGTTATGCTCGCTGCTACCGGTTTCGGTATCGGTTGGGCCGGTATCCGCAATATTACAGGTGATTCTTCCGCTCTTGCAGTCCCGGGTGGAATCGCTCTCGTGGCGGCTGTTATCTCGATTGTGTCCAAAGAGGCTATGTACTGGTATACAAGAGCTGTCGCGAAAAAAATCGGCTCGTCCGCTTTGATGGCCGACGCCTGGCACCATCGCTCCGACGCGCTTTCCTCTGTCGGCAGTTTCGTGGGTATCTTCGGCGCAAGACTGGGGTTCCCGGTTCTGGACCCTATTGCCAGTGTCGTTATCTGCGTGTTTATCCTCAAGGCCGCTTTCGACGTCTTCCGCGACGCTATCTCTAAAATGACCGACCGTGCCTGCCCGGATGAGGTCGAAGATCAGATGCGGCAGGCTGTCCTCGCTCAGGATGGCGTATTGGGCGTTGACCGCCTGAAAACCAGACTGTTCGGTGACAGAGTATACGTTGAGGTCGAAATCTCAGCTGATGCACAGGCTCCTCTCGTTCAGGCTCATGAGGTCGCTACAAGAGTGCATGATGCTATGGAAGACCAGTTCCCGGTTGTTAAGCATTGTATGGTGCATGTAAACCCGATGCAGCCGGGTAATAACGCCGTTTCTGCACAGTAACCGGCTGTCTGTTTCATATCCGATTCATTGATACTGCCCGATCTGTAGTTCAGGTCGGACAGTATTTTTTTGCTCTTGTGACGGCATGGATTGCTGGTTCTGTACTGCGTTGGTTCGGGTTGTTCTCTGTATAATCGGGTAGGGAAGCGACTGAGCATGAAGTACATGGTGATACCCTGCCTGTCGTTTTTGTGCAGATAATTTTGCACCAGCCGCCCGGCGCGTTCGCAAAGGCTGTTTTACGCACAACCGAGCGGATTGCGAAGCAGGAGCGATCATCGCGAACTGTCAGTCCAGACACCGAGCCGATACACTATGTACGAACGTGGTCGAAGCTGTCAACTGCTGAGCACTATGGGCGAGATTGAAACCCCGGCATCAAGTCCGCGGCGACACGCCGTCCGGCGCGTTCGCTCAGGTAGAGTTTTTCACGACCGAGCGGATTGCGAAGCAGGAGCGATCATCGCGAACAAGTCCGCGGCGACACGCCGCTTGAAAAAATTGGAGAATGTGGTAAAATAGAGGGGAATAGACTGTTTATTTGTAGGTTAGGAGCTGTTGTATGCCTGTTCGTTACGCTCGCCGTATCTCATCTTACCGCTATAGACGCGACCGGTTTGTTCGGTTCGCTTGCTGTGTTGGATGCTGTCTCGCTTCTCTTTCACTGGGAGCGGGTCTTTTCCTGCTGGAATCCCAGGCTTCCCGCGCGGTGTTCGCTCAGGATAAAGTCGCTGGGATTCAGGCTGTCACTGCTGCTGAAAAAACACCCGCTCAGGCTGAACCCCTTGCGGTAAAATCCGGATGGCAGCTGGATGAAAACGGCGTTTCCTTTTACCTCGACCAGAACGGCGTCCCGGCTGATGGACTGACAATCGTGGGTGATGATACATACTTCTTTGAACAGGGTTACCCGAAAACCGGTTTCGTCCATTCTGAACTCGGTATTCGGTTCTTTCGGGATGATGGCGTGATGATGATCGGCGCGTTCTCTTTTAATGGTCAGGACTATTTCGCCGGGCCGGATGGTGTACTCGCTGCTGGTTGGACGAATACTTCCGGTGGATTGCGCTATTATAATGAAGATGGTGCTTTGCAGTCCGGGCTGGTTCAAATCGATGGGCAGCTCTCTTTGCTGGATGAAAACGGCGCTCCTGTGTCCGGATGGTCGGATGAATTCGACGGTATCTACTGGCGCGACCAGTGGGGTCGTACGGTGTCTGGTGAAACCGAAATCGACGGTGTTCCGTACCTGTTCGACGACGCCGGAAGGCTGATGACCGGGCTGGTTCAGATGTCAGACGGTACCCGCTATTATGACGCGGATGGTAATATGGCAACCGGTGAAGTCTCTGTCAATGGAAATCTCTACCGGTTTGGAGAGGATGGTATTATGCTCGAAAGCGTGAAACTCAGTGTCCCGGTGATTATGCAGAATCCGGAACTGCCCAATGGTTGCGAGGTGACCAGCCTTGCTGAGGTTTTGCAGTTCTTTGGGTTCGATGTCAGCCATACTGAACTGGCAGAAAATTATCTGCCTTGCGGTACAATTACCTACCAGAACGGCATTATGACCGTTCCTGACCCTGAAAAGGAATATGTTGGTAATCCGGCGACTAATTCCGGATGGTACTGCTTTGAAGGCCCGGTCATCGAGGCTGCGAATGGTTATCTGGCAGACGTGGGTTCGGATATGACCGCGGTGTCTGTTACCGGCGCGGATATGGACGAACTCGCTGGCTGGCTCCAAAAGGGGAAACCGGTTATCGTATGGGTGACTCAGCAGCTCGCTGATGTCCGCAGAACCGGTTATACCTGGATTCTGCCGGATGGTACGACCGAACACCCTTATGGTGGGCTGCATTGTGTCGTGCTTTCTGGTATCGATGGCGATACCGTCACGCTCGCTGACCCGATTTATGGCGAATGGGAAGCTGAACTCGACCGGTTCGCTGAAATATTCGCTGGTATGGGCAGCAGAGCGGTTGTGATTACGGACGGCGAATAATACTACTATATGAATGTAACGTTGTTTCCTGCCGCGGAGGTGCTGGATGAATATTGATGAACTGCGCGCGAAAGCGCTGCTGCTGCCGCTGGAACCCGGCTGCTACCTGATGAAGGATAAAACCGGTGAGATTATCTATGTCGGTAAGGCAAAGGCTCTCAAAAACCGGGTGGTCAGCTACTTCCGCGAAAATTCCTCCCATACCGAGAAAACCAGACAGATGGTCAGCTGTGTCAATGATTTTGACTTCATCGTCACGTCAAGTGAATTCGAGGCGCTGGTGCTGGAATGCTCGCTGATTAAGCACTACCGCCCAAAATACAACATTCTGCTGATGGATGATAAAGGGTATCATTATATCCATGTCACTGACGAGGAGTACCCGCGTGTCGAGGCAGTTATGCAGAAACCTCAGGATAACGGGCTGCTGATCGGGCCGTATATGAGCGGGTTTGTCGTGCGGGAAACGGTCGAACAGGTTGGGCAGATCTTCAAGCTGCCGACTTGCAACCGTAAGTTCCCGCAGGATTTCAGAAAAGCAAGACCTTGTCTGAATTTTCATATCAAGCGCTGCATGGGTTTATGTCAGGGTAAGATTTCCCGTGAGGATTACCGCGCTATCGTCGATGATGCGGTCGAATATATCCGCGGCGGTGGTGCGGCTGCTTCGGTTGACGAACTGGAACGGCAGATGTTCGAGGCTGCTGATGCGCTCGACTTCGAGAGAGCTGCAAGACTTCGTGACCAGCTGGCGGCAATTAAAAAGATTTCTGATAAACAGACCGTTCTGCTGGGTGAAGACCGGCAGATGGATGTCTGGGGATTCGCTGAAAACGGCGGTCTGGTCAGCTGCGTCATCTTTAAGATTCGCGAAGGTAAAATTGCCGACAAGGAGAACTTTACCTTCGATAAACAGGGGAGCGCCGATGAGGTCCGGGAGGAATTTATCTACCGGTACTATACAGGCCGGCAGGATATTCCAAAAGCTGTCGTGCTGGATAAGGCTGCTGCTGATATGGAGATGTTCGCCGAGTTTTTGCGGGTACAGTGTGAACATAATGTTCAGGCGGTCGTCCCGCAGAGAGGCGAACGGAAAAAGCTGATGGAAATGGCGCAGAATAACGCCCTTGAACAGCTTGCACATAAAATCAAACGCACTGGTCGGGAAGTCGCGGCGCTGGAAGAATTGCAGCGGCTGCTCGGGATGCCATCGACACCGATTTATATCGAGGCGTACGATATCTCCAACTGGGGCGATACAGGCAGAGTCGGCGGTATGATCGTCTTTGAAAACGGAAGACCGCTTAAAAAGGCATATCGTCGGTTCGCAATTCGCGACGTGATCGGTCAGGATGACTACGGGTCAATGCGTGAGGTGCTCAGAAGACGGTTCGTCCGGTATCTCGACGGTGACCCCGGGTTTTCAAGGCTGCCGGATTTGATTCTGCTCGATGGCGGTAAAGGACATGTCAATGCTGTCGCGCCGGTTCTCGAAGAACTCGGGATTCATACCGCGCTGTTTGGTATGGTCAAGGATAACCGCCATAGAACCCGTGCACTGACTACTGGCGATGGTGAAATCGCACTGTCGATGACCCGCTCGGCGTTTACGATGGTCACGGCGATTCAGGATGAGGTCCACCGCTATGCGATTGCTTACCAGCGGATGCTCCATAAAAAGGCTGATATGACCTCGAAACTCAAAGAGGTTCGCGGTATCGGTGACGTTAAACTGAAAAAGTTCATGGCGAAATGGCCCACTAAACCCAAAATGAAGGCTGCTACCGCTCAGGAATTGATGGATGAACTCAAAATTAACGAACAGACCGCGAAAGATTTGATGCAGGTTATTGCGGAACTTTGAGCAGATGTGTTATACTGTATTTGTAATGGG
>DVLW01000220.1 GCA_018715285.1 Candidatus Faecivivens stercoripullorum
AGGCAGAGAAAAAGGAGAGTTTATCGTCTCACAGGAGGAAGCAGAATATTATTATGTCCGCCTGTCTGATATACAAAATATTCTACGCCTTTTTGCAGAAGCAGATTTGGAGCGGAAAGGGGACGCGGAGTACGATTCACAGCAGATAGAAGAAACTGTATACAATAATTTGCTTAATATCGACAATTGGCTGGCTTCCGGTGAAATCTATCTTTCGCCGGATTTGGGAGGCTCGGTCATTGAACCGTCAGACTATCTTCTTGCCGGCATATCAGCCATCTGCCTTATTTTATCTTTATTCCTTCTGACTTTTCATATCCGAAAAAAGAAAGCTGATTCGTTAAATGCTGCTTAAATAAACAGCCGCCTGCCCTTGATGGACAGACGGCTGTTTTCGTTACAGTATCAGACAGAGCAGGCCATTGCAGCCATCGTTGATAATCCGTTCGATGGTTTCTGCGAGCTTCATGCGGGCATCCTGTGGCATTCTGGCGAGTTTACCGCGCAGTCCTTCATTGACCAGTGCATGGAGAGATTTACCGAAGATATTCGATTCCCAGATTCGCGACGGGTTTTCCTCAAACTCTTTGAGCAGTCCCATTACCAGCTCTTCCGACTGCCGTTCTGAACCGACAATCGGGCTGACCTCGGTCTGGATAACCGCTTTCATCATATGGATGGACGGTGCACTTGCACGCAGGCGAACACCGTATTTACCACCCTGTTTGACGATTTCCGGTTCTTCCAGCCGGAGTTCGCTCATTTCCGGCATGACGATACCATAACCGGTTGCCTCAACTTCATCCAATGCGCATTTAAGCCGGTTGTATTCCCGTTGGCACTTTGCCAATTCGATCAGTTTCGGCATCAGTTCCGATTCATCACGCAGGGTAATACCAGTTGTTTCGCTGACAATTCGATAGAAGAGTTCTGGCTGGAGCGTGACCCGGATACGCGCTGAACCGCTGCCGAGGTCGATCTGGTCGATATCTGCCCGTGCGACCTCTTCGCATTCCGAGAGTTTGCTGGTCATCTGATGGACATCGCGGAGTTTGTGAATCTGTGCGGCAGCGTCCCGGACGGATGCAAAGACGCTTTCCCGCAGCCAGTGGTCGGTAGGAAGTGAGAGAATCCAACGCGGCAGGAAAATTTCTGCTTCTTTGAGCGGAAACTCATACAGAATCTGCTGCATCACATCAGTGATTTCCTTTTCTCCCATCGTCATGCAGCTGACTGCCTGCACTGGGCAGCCGTATTTTTCTTCCATCTCACCACGCAGCTTTTGTACAGCAGGGGAGTTTGGTTCTCTGGCGTTGAGCAGGATGACAAACGGTTTTTCCAGCTCTTTCATTTCTTTTACGACACGTTCTTCTGCCTGAGCATACTCATCCCGTGGGATATCACTGATCGAGCCGTCCGTTGTGATAATCAGCCCGATGGTTGAATGCTCGGTAATAACCTTGCCCGTGCCGATTTCCGCAGCCATGTTAAAAGGAATTTCCTCGTCAAACCATGGCGTACGAACCATCCTCGGCTGTTCATTCTCAAAGTATCCCAGTGAACTGGGGACGATGTATCCTACACAGTCAATTAGCCTGACTTTCATGACCGCGTGTTCACCGAGCGCGACTTCCGCCGCTGTTTCCGGGACGAATTTCGGTTCGGTAGTCATGATGGTTTTACCGGCGGCTGACTGGGGAAGCTCATCGGTAGCCCGTTCCCGCATTGCGTCATCCTGCATCCGCGGGAGAACGAGCGTTTCCATAAACCGTTTGATAAAGGTACTTTTGCCGGTACGCACCGGGCCGACTACGCCTATGTAGATGTCTCCACCGGTGCGCCTGGCAATATCTTCATAAATATCTGCCATATATCAGAGTCCTCCTTTTTATTCCTGCAACATCGGGATCAGCAGCATCTGTCTTTCGGGAATCGTTTCAGATTGCAGGTCATTTTCCTGCATGATGGCCGGAAGGGAAGTGCGGCAGCGTCTGGCAATTTCCCACAGACTTTCGCCCGGTTCAGCGTAACAGATGCGCAGAGCTGCTCCTGATCTTTCCAGCGTTTTGTCTTCATCCACCTGCAATCCGGTCAGCAGCTTTTCATCCACCGGCTGACAGACAGTTCCGCAGACGTTCAGCTGAATCCTGAGATCAACACCACCCGAAGTCAGTGTTCCTTCGGTCGATACGACGCTGACAGTCGGGAAAAAGCTGATTTCTCCTGCGCATTGCTGGTCGAGTACTGCTTCATACAGAATCGATTTATCACTGACTGCCATTGTACCGCCTGTCATATAGATAGCAGTGACCTCTACTGTACCGGACAGAATCAGTTTACCATCTTCGGCCCGGCTGGAGTATTCACCCGGAGAAGCCAGCAGCCCGCAGAGATTTTCCAGCTGCGGAATTTCCATCATTCCTGTAACAGGCACAATCTGACAGATGGCATTGCAGGCACGCGAAAGGGTGACAGTTTCAATAACCGGACTGGAAGCGTACTGGCAGGAGAAAGCGTCGTCGTTGAGCTGGATTTCACTATTCCGTTCAGCTGTTGCGGAAATAGTAATCGTCCATTCAGCGGACAGTCTGCGGCAATCGCCATCATCCCGGATCGGTTCAAAACTGGCGTTGATTCGTTCAGCATGGATATCACAGATATCATCATCCTGAATACCGTTCAGGTCGAGAATCTGGCTGACCGGTTCGCTCCATTCCATCCATTCAGGAGCGCCGCCGCCTTCCGGGCAGTAGAGGACACGGGTGACCAGATCACCTTTGCAGATGACCCGGTTTTCCATCATTTTCTTTTCGGTCAGAACCAGCGAGTGCCAGGCGTCAAGAAGACTGCCGAAAGCTGGTTTTGCCTGTCCCAGTTCGAGGTCTTCACTCATTGTGAAGGTTTTGGAAGCGAGGATTCGGTTTTGTGAACAGAAGACTTTTTTCCCGTGAATCTGAACGCCGCACCCTTGAGCGGAAGCAACCACCGGTTTGGTTGTCTGTGCAGTAACCCGGGTACGGAGACTCAGACCGCACCGGACTTCCAGCCTTCTGGAACTGACCGCGCGTGCGTTGACAAAATAGCAGCGCGGGACACATTGAATACTGCATTCTGAATCGGGTAGTTTTTTCAGCTCCAGCGTTTTGGAGAAAGGAGCAGCCTGACGGGCAGCCTGCAAAGAATCCTGGCGTTCACTGAGGTAGAGGACACTGACATTACAAACACCGCTGAGTTCCAAACGGTTTTTATTGACCTGAATCTGCTGAATGACCGGGGTTACCCGGGTTTTGAGAATACGAAACACCTCCGGTTCATAATCAGGAAGCAGGAAATCCAGTTCCAGTGATTGTTCAGCCGAGGTATCCAGCAAAGTTTCGGTCACGGCAAGTTCCCGGGTCGTCAGCTTCAGTTCCGGCATATGCATCCATCCTTTCCGTCTTTCTTTTACTCGTCCGGCGCAGAATGCCGGAACTGAAACAACATATGCCGGGAAACAGAAAGATAGAACCACCAATCAGTCCCTGAGCATAAAATAAACGCGGCCTGGCAATATACCAAACCGCGTTTGTTTTATCGTATATGCAATTATTTGTTAACAAGTACACGTTTTTTCCATCTGCCCAGCCGGAAGACGATGACTGTAAGCAGCGCACCGGAGACCCAGGAGATCAGCAGAGACAGAAACAGCGCGTAGGGTTCACCATGCGGACGTGCTTCATTTCTGGTCAGATAAGCCAGCAGGTAGGCAATCGGTACACGGATGACAACCGTCGTAATCAGAGAAATCCACATCGGGCTGACCGTATCGCCAGCGCCGCGCATGGTACCCGACAGAACCTGTGTAACCGCCATGGCGATATAGCCGACAGCCAGCACACGGAGCATCTGGTTGCTCAGAGTAATCAGCGAAGGGGTACTGGTAAACATTTCAATCAGGTATTTGCCGAACAGCAGGATACACAGCACCAGTACAACCGATGTACCGATTCCCAGTTTCAGGCCATTTTTGGTACCTTTCTCAACCCGGTCGAATCGGTCAGCGCCGACATTCTGTCCGACAAAGGTAGTCATAGCCATGCCAAAGCTGAAGTTGGGCATCATCGCGAATCCATCGACACGCATGATAATAGTATTACATGCAATAACATCGGTACCCAGCGAGTTGGTGAGCGACTGAACGACCAGCATCGACATCGAGAAGATAGCCTGAGTCAAACCGGAGGGGAGACCAAGCATAATCAGTTCCTTGCAAAGTTTCCCATCCAGTTTCAGGCTGTGAGATTCCAGTGCAAGTTCATCTTTCATACGAAGAATTTTCAGCAGGCAGAGGACAGCCGAAACCAGCCAGGAAAGAATTGTTGCCCAAGCAGCGCCTGCAACGCCCATTTTAAATCCTGCGACAAAAAGCAGGTCCAGCACGGTATTCATCGCACAGCAGACCAGCAAAAACACCAGCGGCATAAAACTGTCACCGAGTCCGCGCAGGATACCCGAAAGGATATTATAAAAAGCAAACGCAATAATACCAATAAAGATAATCTGTAAATAATCTGCTGCCATATCCAGAATTTCTACCGGTGTATCCAGTAACTCAAGAAACGGCCGGGATAGAAATACACCCATCAGGGTCATAACGATACCGGCAAGCAGCGTCATAGTTAATGTATTACCAATTGTC
>DVLW01000221.1 GCA_018715285.1 Candidatus Faecivivens stercoripullorum
TCGGGAGTAACGGTATCGATGTTCACCCGTTCGGAGCTGAACACGTAGATGTTCTGGCGCTGGAATACCGGAACTTCGACGCCCCAGTCAAGGATCAGTTCATAGACCTGTTTGAGGATTGCCTTGCGGTATTCGGTATCAGACGAAGAGCGGCTTTCCATAATCAGTTCATCCATCTTTTCGTCCACCAGGTTTGCACCGTTGGAGCCGGTCGAACCGGGCAGTCCGGGAACATTGCTGGAGTGCCAGATCTGCATGGGATCGGGGTCAAGGCTGAGCGACCAGGACTGTACCCACAGCTCGGTGGTGTTGGCATCCTTTGCATTCCAGATCTCGTTGGTATCCGACGGGTCGTTGATAACCAGTGTGATACCGATCGAATCGAGTGCTTCACGTGCATATTCCAGAAGCAGGAAGTCGGGATGGTCACCGGTTCCGCCGCCGCCGATCAGCACTTCATAGCTCATCTTAGCACCTTCGGGAGCCGCGGTAAATTTACCGGTTGCTTCGTCCCAGGTGTAGCCAGCCGCCATAAAGAAGCCCTTAGCAGCCTCAAGAGCTGCCGCATACCGTTCTTCATCGGTCATATCGTCGGTGTAGATCGGGTTGCCGTCGACGTCGGTCGAGTAAGCGACTTTGTAATCCGGGTCGGTAATCGACGGGTAAGCCCAGCCAGAAGCAGAGGTCGAATATTCGATAACCTTGGCAGCGTCGCCATAGTAAGAAGTCATTGCGATATCACGGTAAACCGCCAGGATAGTAGCAAAGCCTTTGCGCAGGTTCTTGGAAGCATCCGAATCAGCTTCACCGCCGACGTTGACGTTATGCGCGTTGATACCGATCAGGCCGTAACCGAGCATATCGTAGAAATAGGTGGTCAGTTTGTCGCCGGTAGTCTCGCCGTTCGAGTTGTAGGAAGAGATTTCAGCGAGGGTATCAATCGAACCCTGAGGTTCTGCCATATCAGCAGTACCGGTACCGACAGCAGCGGTCTTATCAGATTCCTGTGTTTCCTTCCACTGCATCTCCTTGATCTTGGGAGCGCCCTTCCAGTAATTTTCGTTTGCAGCGAGGTAAACGGTTCTGTTCTCGTACTTGTCAAACTGGTAAGGACCGGTGCCCATCGGTTCGAGGTTATTTTCTACGCCGGACAGGTCGCCGAAATCAAAACCGAACTGGTTGTTCTCATAATCATACTTGGATTCATCGCCGTAGTAGTGCATCGGAGCGAGCGGTACACCTGCCAGCTTGTAGATGGTCGTTGCCGAGAATCCGTTGGTGGTAACCGAAACGGTATAATCATCCACCTTTTTGATACCCGAGATATTCGGAACGCCAGATTCACTGGAGGATTCATCCTCAGCGCTTGCATTGACGATAAAGTCAGATTTGGCAGTCGCGGTAACCGAGCTGCCGGTTGCCGACTCACCAGCTGCATCATAATCAGCTGCGGTCGCATATTTTGCAGTTACTTCCTCGTAGAAGTCTTCCATCGTCGGGTAGCTTCCGCCGGCGATATCAAACGTTTCGCCTGAATCAGTCGCCGTCAGCACACCACTGTCGTAGCTGCCAAAGCTCCACATCAGCATTGCATACGCGATTTTGAGCTCTTCACTGCTGTCCAGAGCGGCGGTATCGACTTCCGGCATATAACTTGCCACATCTGCGGCGTAGTTCTGATAGACATTATCGACAATCCCCTGGAGGTCATCCGTCCAGGCCTGTTTCACAGCGGCATCGTAGCTTGCAAGCATATCTTCGCCGTACTCACCGGCGTCGCCGTTTGCCTCGAAGTAGTCGTACATTGCGCCGTACTTTTCATACAGTTCATCGGAAGTCTGGGTCCGGTAAGCCTGCAGCCCGACGATATCCTCGGAATACAGCGTGATAATACCGGTATAAGTCGGGTCCAGAACAACATACAGTGAGAAGATCAGGTCATCAGCGGTAAGTTCCTCACCGTCAGCGAACTTGACGCCTTCTCTGAGCTTGAAGGTGTAAGTCGTAGTATCTTCGCCCTGATCGATTTCGCAGTCGGCCAATCCGTCGTAAGTATACTCAGTTCCGTTGTAGGTACGGGTTTCGCCTTCAATACCCGACAGCACCATCTCACCCGAACGGTCATTGGTCAGCAGGGTATCGATACATACGCTTGCAACGTCACCGTCATAAGCGACCGTGTAGTAAAAGGGGTTGAATTTCTGGTTGAAGGTATCATACGCGACAACAAGGGGCACACCAGAAGCGGAACTATCCGAATCAGAGCTTTCCGCCTGAGAAGAAGAACCGGACTCACCGGAAGACGAACTGGTGGTATTTCCGCCGCCGCAAGAAGCGAGCGCCGACATACCAACCACAGCTGCGAGCAAGCTGGCGAGCAGACGTTTTATACTGGTTTTTTGCACTGTAATCCTCTCCTTTTTTCCTTTACGGCACACTGCTCCCGACCCAAACCGGCAGGAACAATTTCAGTATACGCAGGAGTCAGGAGAAAAAGCACCATTTTTCCAGACATAATACCGCTATAATCCCAACCAGTCTGGCAAAAGCCGCAGAAAAACTGCATGAAGCCATTCAGTTTCCTGCACACCGGTTATTGGTGCTATTATAGCGAAAAGTAAAACGCAAGTCAAGGAAAAAATGAATAAAAAGTGAAAGAAAATCCAACTTTATGAATTTTGACCGGATTTGACCTCTTCCAATTGGTGAATGTTACATTTTTTTTGGACAGTCTGCCATACCCAGAAGGCCAGTCCGGCAAAAAGAGCCATCAGCAGCGTAAATACGATCTGTCCCCCGGAGAAATCCTTTGCAATCAGCATATACACCACCGAAGCGACCGCCGAAATTCCTGCAGCAATTGCCGCAAACATGCTCATTCCCTTGGTTCTGTGCCAGCTGTGGTCGACCGCTTCCCTCTTGAGCGGTTCCTTTTCACGGACGCAGCGCCAGACACCGGCGGTCATCATTCCGAGCGGCAGCAGCGACACCGCAAACGGTACCGCGACATAAAACTGCCGCATTCCGCCGCAGTCGATCAGTCCGGCACCGGCAAAACACAGGATACACCCGATACAGCATACCACAATCGTTGCCAGAACCCGGCCGCGCTGTCCATCCTGGATACCCGCGGTAAAGTAATCGCCGGTATAGACGTAGATTTCCTTCATTCCGCGTCCGTCGTTGACCGACACCAGCTTAGCCTTATAGTCCTTGACGTATTTTTTATAACTCATCGAAACTCCCTTTCCCGAAAGTCCTCCAGATAAACAAAAAACCGCCGCTCCCAGAGGTTGGAGGAGTGACGGTCATTTCTTCACGCTATAAACCAGAAACTGGTCTTACGCCTTTGTGGAAACGCGGGCAGCGACCTGAGCTTTCTTTCTGGCAGCTTTGTTCTTGTGGATGATACCCTTAGCAGCAGACTGGTCAATCGTCTTGTACGCAGCCTTCAGAACTGCTTCGTCAGCAGTACCATTTGCTGCAGCAGCGTCAACAGCCTTCAGAGCAGCTTTGAGCTTACCCTTGAGCATTCTGTTCTGCAGAGTTTTAGTGTCCGTAACTTTGACTCTCTTCTTGGCAGATTTAATGTTCGGCATATTTGCACCTCCTCACACGAGGTCTGTTTTCCGGCAGACCAATGAATAGGCATCATGTTCCTGTCAGCAGCGGAACATCCCTGAGGAATCCGCTTAAAGACACGTCCGACAGACTATGACAGCCTTTATATAATACCATTCTTTCCGGGAAAAAGCAAGGGCTTTTGAGGAAAAAAACGGATTTTTTTTACTTTCAGCAAACCGCACAAAAGTTATGCCTTTATTGCCTGAGCATTGCAATGACCCGTCGTACCTGCTATCGCAGGAGTTAAGTTTTCTGCTTTGCAGAAAGTTAAGTTGCTTCGCAGTGAAGAGTTTTGCTGACGCAAAACGTGAAGTTGCTTGCGCAGTTGTGTCAATCGACAGTCTGTGCGCACACACTACCCATCTGTTTGCACCGTCCAAAGCTCCCTTGTGTAAAGAGAGGTGAACGTTGTCCGGTTACTGCCTGAGCATTGCAATGACCCGTCGTATCATTTCTGTCAACGGCAGGTCAGCGACGCCCGCGATCATGATATCGCAGCGGTTGATGGGAATGAGGATTTTTTTAGCGCTGCTCTGGCCGACTGCCATTGCCATTTTAGGGGTTACCTCACCCATCATCGAATCAGCAACCGCAATCCCGACCGGCCCGATAATCACATCCGCTCTCGGTGCCATCACGACCACCGGGTTTTCACCGGTTGCCGCGTTTTTGACGCCGCTTTTGAGCATATTAGCCGTTGCGATGGCATTGGTGCCGATCACATCCACTTCATTACCCGGCAGCTCCTTCAAAACCGCCTCAGCAACAGCGCGTCCGATTTTTCCGCCCTGTCCGTCAATAATCAATATCCGCATATAAAATCCTTTCCACAGTGATATATTCTGTCCCAGCGTGTCGATAAACCCTGGGCTGAACCTCTTTTATCCGCCTTTTCCGCACCGGCACCGTGTCGCGCCGGTCGAACCACCGGACGGCAAGTGCGCACAATCTTTCTCCCCGAATGGTGGTCAAAGCCTATAACTGCTGAGCATTTGTTGGGAGATTAAAACCTTGGCATCAAGTCAGCCCGGACTCCGGGCTTATTCCGCACGATAGCCTTCAAAGATTACCGTGTCATACTGCTGTTTCAGCAGCGTTTCCTGCTGAGACTGAGACGTAACCGTCCATGCAACCATCATCGGCCGGAAGCTGCGGCAGATTTTCAGCCCGAGGGTTTCCTTGGTATCGGCACCGTAAGCGATAAAGTCCGGGCGTCCGAGGACATTGACCACCAGCTCACTCATAGCAACTTTCATCGGGAACGAATAATCCGGTTCTTTGTAGAAGTTCATCGTCAGCTGACCACGAATCAGTTCAGGTCTGTTTTTGCGGAACCACTGTACTGCCCGCGGGTCGAACGATTCGACGCAGATATCCCCTTTGTACCCGTCGATCAGTACAGCCGCTTTTTCGCAGATTGCGCGGTAGTCCTGACCAGCCGGAACCTTGATTTCACAGATGACCGGCATCCCGCCAAGTTCCCGCAGAACATCTGCAAAGAGCGGGATTTGTTCGGGTGTTCTGAGCAGCCGGAACTGTCTGAGGCGTGCCAGCGAGTAGTCATAAACATGTCCGTCACTGCCGCACATCCGCTTTAAATCATCATCATGGAAAACTACCGCTTCACCATCTTTTGTCAGCTGGACATCCAGCTCAACGCCATACCCATGCGCTCTGGCGCGACGGAAAGCAGCGAGCGAATTTTCCGGGATACCATGTTCATTATCATAGTAACCACGATGGGCAAACGGTCTTTTTTCAAACTTTCTGGTATCTCTGCGGCGGTTTGGGCGCACCAGAAACAGCGAAACTACAATCAAAAGGATAATCAGCAGGGTCAAAACAAGATATGGCATGATACATTTCCTTTCTGCATACCATTCAGCCGTCAGGTTACCGGTCAGCTGGACAGTCTGTTATTCAAATGCTATTTATATGGAAGAAACTTTTTCGACAGCGGATTTTTTACCGGAAAACTACCCTGTTTTTCCAAAAATCCGCGCGTACAATTGTGCGTG
>DVLW01000222.1 GCA_018715285.1 Candidatus Faecivivens stercoripullorum
CTGATATGTGATAAATAGATAAATATTTATATTTTCCTGAAAAAAATATAGAAATTTTTCTTTGATATCTTGTAGCCTTAGCCGGAATATGTTAGAATAGAAACGGATAAAATGATAAACAAAGCGCCGCACCTTGAGACTCGGAATGACGGCGGCGCGGCGAAAGGATGACTTTTCATGATCTACGTCATTTCGGATATTCACGGCTGCTACCAGTCTTATCTGAAAATGCTGGAAAAACTTGGAGTGCGGGACTCCGACACCGTTTATATTCTCGGCGATACCATCGACCGCGGACGGGATGGTATCAAGGTTTTGCAGGATATGATGATGCGTCCGAACATCATCCCGATTCTCGGCAACCATGAATATATGGCTGCCCATGCCCTTGATTCGCTTGCCGATGCCGCAAAGGCTCAGGCTCAGATGCCGACCCCTGAACTGAAACGAAAGCTGGCAAAGTGGGTTTCCGATTCGGGTACCGCAACGCTGCACGCCTACCGCAAGCTGACTCCTCAGCAGCGCCAGCAGGTACTGGAATACCTGTCGGAATTTTCGCTGTATGAAGAGGTGCGCGCAGGTGGGAAAGACTATATCCTGATGCACGCGGCACCGGTTGAAGGCGGAAAAGCGCTTAGCGAGTATACGCCGGAAGAACTGCTTTTTACCCATACACTGCCGGAAGAAAACCCGTTCCCCGGTAAAATCCTCGTTACCGGTCATACGCCGACATTCCTGCTGGGTGACCAGTACCGCGGTAAAATTGTCGTCAGCGAAAAAGGTGACCATATCTGTCTGGATGCAGGTGCCGGGTATGGTGAAAACCTCGCGGCAGTCTGCCTGAATACCGGATGGCATTATTATGTTTCAACAGCCGATGATCCGGCGCTTGCCTGATTGTACATAAAAACAGTTTAGAAAAAATATGATAATAAAAACAGCCGGACGACTGAACCGTCCGGCTGTGATTTTAAGTGGAATAATATTAATAGTTTTCTGCGCGAATCTGGAAATAAGCCTGCGGATGCTGGCATACCGGGCAGATCTCGGGAGCCTTTTTGCCAATGACGATATGGCCGCAGTTGGAGCACTGCCAGATCATGTCTTCATCACGGGAGAAGACCAGACCGCCTTCAATATTGGCGAGCAGTTTGCGGTAACGTTCTTCGTGCTCTTTTTCGATCTTGCCAACCATTTTGAACAGAGCGGCAATCTGGGTAAAGCCTTCTTCTTCGGCTTCCTTAGCCATCCGGTCGTACATATCGGTCCATTCGTAGTTTTCACCGGCAGCAGCGTCTGCAAGGTTTACTTCAGTGGACTGGATGCCGTCATGCAGCAGCTTGAACCAGATTTTTGCATGTTCCTTTTCGTTGTTAGCGGTTTCCTCGAAAAGGTTGGCAATCTGGACATAGCCGTCTTTTTTCGCCTTGGAAGCGTAATAGGTGTATTTGGTCCTTGCCTGACATTCACCGGCGAAGGCTTCCATCAGGTTTTTTTCGGTTTTGCTGCCTTTGAGCTCTTTCATAAGAAATTCCTCCTTACTGTAGTTTGCCTGGGCGACGACGGATGTATACCGCACAGGCTTTTTATATTGTTGGTTTATCTGACGGAATTATTATAGCACAAAATAATTTTATATTCGGTGATTTTGTCACAGAAAAAAAGTTTTTTTCAGGGTATACTGTAGCTACAGAAAGGGGGAAGCCAAATGGCAGTCAGATTGAATCAGGATGCTGAAGTCGTCAGAACCGTAAAAGAAGGTCTGGCACAAACTGGTGGTTACTGTCCCTGCCGCCTGCAGCGGACGGAAGAAAATAAATGTATCTGCAAGGAGTTCCGCGAGCAGATGGCCGACCCGGACTTTGAAGGATATTGTCATTGCATGTTATACTACAAATCCAAAGACTAACATCAGAAAGGAAGTATATTTATGGCAGTTTTGCATGTAACCAAAGAGAATTTTGAAAAGGAAGTTCTCCAGTCGAATAAAAAGGTACTCGTTGATTTCTGGGCAAGCTGGTGCGGACCCTGCCGGATGGTTGGCCCGATTCTGGATGAGATCGCCGAGGAACAGGACGCAGTGAAGATCTGCAAGGTCAATGTCGATGAACAGCCGGAACTGGCGCAGGCATTCGGTGTTATGAGCATTCCGACCCTGTGTGTCATCGAAGGCGGCAAGCTGGTTAACCAGGCAGTCGGTGCACGTCCCAAGTCTGACATTCTGGCACTGATCGGCTGATAGAACATAACCGAAATAACGGTGGGAGCGTATCCATATTTTGGGGTACGCTCTCTTTTTTATGCGCTGTTTTATGTATAACGGACAGTCCTGCGGCAAATCTTGACAAGAACTTGCCCGGCATTGTATACTAATTATGTTCGGTAAATTAGTTGTAAAATTGGAAGGATGAATCTTGGATGCAGATTTTCGTCAGGGACCGGAGTTTCTACAAAAAGCTGATTACAATTGCGCTGCCGATTTCACTCCAGAGCCTGATTACCATCGGGGTCAACATGATGGACAACATCATGCTCGGGCGTTTGGGTGAGGTTGCAATGTCGGCCGCTTCGCAGGCCAACCAGGTTTTTTCGCTGTTCCAGATTTTCTGTATGGGTATGGGAATGGGTGCTTCGGTGCTGATTTCCCGGTATTACGGCATGGGAGATTACCTGTCACTGAAAAAGTCGGTTACGATCATGTACCGGCTGCTGCTCTGTCTGGGGACGCTGTTTACAGTTGCCGCAATCGTAGCACCGGGATTCTTGATGAGCCTGTATACCAATGAGGAAGCGGTCATTTATGAAGGTATTCGGTATTACCGCTGGTCGATACCCTGTTTTCTGTTGCAGGGTCTTTCGCTGACAACGACTATTGTCCTGCGTTCGATTGGCAAGGTACATATTCCGCTGTATACTTCTATCGGGGCCTTCTTTTTGAATGTCGGCGCCAACTATGTGTTTATCTTTGGTAAGTTTGGCGCACCGGAGATGGGGGTTGCAGGTGCTGCACTGGGAACGCTGATTTCACGTACTTTTGAGTTCGCCATCATCTGCGGGTACTTCTGGGTGAAGGAAAAGCAGATCGGCTACCGGGTACGGGACTTCTTCTGCCGCTGCGGCGCTATCTGGGGCGATTATATCCGGATTTGTATTCCGGTTCTAATCAGTGACGGTCTGCTTGGACTGGGCAATACAGCGGTAGCAATGGTCTATGGCCGGCTCGGTTCCAGCTTTGTTTCCGCAAACTCGATTGCGGCAGTTACGATGCAGCTGACTACTGTCCTGATTCAGGGCATGAGCAATGCATCCGCTATTATTACCGGCCATACGCTGGGTGAAGGCAAGGTCAGACAGGCACAGGAACAGGGATATACCTTCCTTGCACTGGGTTCGATTTTCGGACTGGTTGCCGCGGGCATTATTATCGTGATTGCAGGCCCGGTCATTGGATTTTACAAGATCACCGAGGAAACACGGGGAATTGCCTTCCAGCTGATGGATGCGGTTGCGGTTATTGTCTTCTTCCAGGCGATGAACTCGATTCTGACAAAAGGCGTTCTGCGCGGAGGCGGAGATACGAAATTCTTGATGGTTGCGGACATCCTGTTTTTGTGGGTAGTATCGATACCGCTTGGATGCCTGGCAGGGTTTGTATGGGATTTCCCGGCGTTCTGGATTTATTTCTGCATCCGTATCGACCAGGTAATTAAGGCCGTCTGGTGTATCTGGCGGCTGAAGAGCGGGAAGTGGATTAAAAAGATTGATTCCCACCTTGAAGAGGAAACAGCCTGATTAGGTTACAGCATAAAAACCTGTTTCTGCGTATTCCGCGCAGCAACAGGTTTTTTGCTATTTATGGACAGAAAAAGCCCCTTCTGTCATGCGGAATCATCCGAAAAACAGAAGGGGCGTACTATTACTTGTCAGTCAGTTTTGGCTTTTAACACTCAGTCATTATGACGTCTGCGTCTGAACAATGCGAGGATTGCAGCTCCAGCAGCCATGAAGGGGAGTGCAGCCGCACCGGCAGAACCGGTGACACCGGTCTGGGGAGCAGCAGCGAGAGGAGTTACCTCATCCTCAATGGTTTCTTCGGCAGCAGCTTCAACGAGCGGAGTTTCCTCGTCCTCGATTACTTCCTCAACGGGAGCATCGGTGAGCGGGGTATCTTCGTCTTCGATGACTTCCTCATCCACGATAACTTCCTCGTCCGGTGTTTCCACCAGAGGCGTATCATCATCCTCGATAACAGGTGTATCTACCGGGATTTCCGGATCAATCGTCGGAGCGATTGTTTCGGTGTTTGTAACAACAGATTCCAGTTCTGTTACCGTTTCATACTGATAGGTATAATCAAGATCAACGGCAGCAGTGGTCGTTACAGTATGATTAGAAAATGTAAATTCAGGCATTCTGGGAATACTGTACTGAATTTCGCCGGTAATTCTATCTGCTGTAGCTTGTTTGGTGGTTTCAGATGTTACGACAGCTGTTACCGAACCGGTAGTGGTCTCAGTTGTCTGGCCGAATGTGTAGACATATTTCGTCTGGACAATCGTCGGGTCTTCTTTGGAAATGATGCAGCCATCAATGTGGAATCCGTCAGTATCATCATACTTGAGGACATACCAGTAGACCGTAAAGTTATCTTTATTTTGCTCATAGGTGTTTTTGTCCAGCAGCTTCTGATGAACCTTACCGTCTTTGTCTGTATAGCTGTAGTATACGGACTGGTTGGATGCAAAA
>DVLW01000223.1 GCA_018715285.1 Candidatus Faecivivens stercoripullorum
TTCCTCTTGAACACAACCTGAAGTTATTCGTCGGAACCAGCGAAGAGGCTGGCATGGCTGATCTTGAATGGTTTTTGGCGCATCATGAAGTATCGCCTTTTTCGATTATTGCCGACAGTAATTATCCGGTATGCTATGGAGAAAAAGGCATTATTACAGCTGCTTTTACCGGTGCTCCGTTATCGAATGCAGTAGAATCTTTATCTGGCGGCAGTGCTCCAAATGTTGTTCCCAGTCAGGCGGCTGCTTTGTTGCGGCTGGACAGTTTGTCTGATGAAGCAAGACAGCTGCTTTCAGGGGAAACTGCTGATGGGGATATATTGAAGCTGGAAGCGACCGGTTCTGGTGGACATACGGCTTTCCCGCAGAATTCGGTCAACGCGTTGGATAAACTGTTTTGCAGGCTGCTGGGCGATAAGATTTTGCCTGAATCGGATGCCGCTGTACTGGACTTTTTTGCACGAATCAGCAGCAGCTGTTTTGGAGAAGCGCTGAATATTGCACAGCAGGATGAAATGTCCGGTCAGCTTACCTGTGTAGCTTCCATGCTTTCCATGCAGGGAAGACAGCCGGTGCTGACAGTGAATATCCGTTATCCTGTGACCGCGGATGGAAACGAAATCTGCCGCCGTCTTACACAGGCAGGCGAATCTGCCGGCTGTACGGTAAATGTTGATCGTCTGGACCCGGCTCATTATTTTCCCCGGAATCATCCGGCGGTGGATATCCTGACAGATGTTTATCGTCAGATTACAGGGGATGAGCGGGCTCCGTTTGTTCTTCCCGGTGGGACCTATTCCCGCAAGCTGCACCGCTCTATCTCCTTTGGAATGGGATTTTCCGGTGGGGAACATCCCGATAAAAAAGGATTTTTCCGTAAAGGCCATGGTGGTGCACACGGCCCGGATGAATGCACGGTAATTGCTGAACTGCTTGTGTCAATTGAAATTTATGCGGAAGGTCTGATGGCGATAGATCATCTGGATTGGGAAGACGATCAGTTTTGGAGGAAGTAATGGAACAGCAACTGGCACAACAATATATTAAACGGATTCGTTCAGAAATCGCACCAGCAACGGGATGCACAGAACCTGCTGCGGTCGCTTTATGTGCGGCATCAGCCGCCGCACAGCTTGGGCAGATTCCCCGGACACTGAAAATAGAAGTCAGTGATTACATCTTTAAAAATGCGATGAATGTCGGCATTCCCGGCGTTACAGAAGTCGGACTGGATATTGCAGGAGCTATGGGCGCGGTGTGCGGCCAGCCGGAAAAAGGTCTCTCGGTACTGGAAAACCTGACTGCTTCTCAACAGCAGAAATCCAGAGAACTGGCTGGCAATACAACAATCTCTATTGTAAATGGAGGTCCAAAGGTATATATCCATGCGACCGTCTCAGCCGGCCAGACCAGCGCAGAGGCGTTTATCGAACAGTATCACACCAATATCGTACAGCTGTGCAAAGATGGACAGGTCATCTGGAAAAAGGAAGACGGCGAACAGATGCCGCAGCAGACCAATGCCAGCCAGCAAGTCACAGAAAATGCTCCGTTGACAGTCCGCTCGATCTGGGATTTTATCCAGAGCGTAGATGTGGATGAGCTGTACTTTTTGCGAGAACTGGTCAGTCTGAACAAGGCTATCGCACAGGAAGGATTATCTCATTCCTATGGATTGCAGGTTGGGCTGCGGCTACATCAGAATGCCGGTATCGGACTGATTCAGGAAGATCTGGCGAATTACGCGGTTGCAGTTACGGCAGCAGCGGCTGATGCCCGGATGGCTGGATGTGAAAAGGCAGTCATGAGTGTTGCCGGAAGCGGCAATCAGGGACTGACCGCTACATTGCCGGTAATTGCCGCGGCACAAAAGGCAAATAAATCAGAAGAAGTGCTGTTCAAAAGCCTTGCTTTGAGCATTCTGGTTACCATTCACGCCAAAGAGTATATCGGACGACTGTCGGTTCTGTGTGGTTGTGGAGTAGCATCGGCTATCGGTGTTACGGCCGCAATCGTGTATATGTTTGGCGGACAGCTTTCTCAGGCTGAGATGGGAATCCAGACGATGGCAGCTGATATTTCCGGCATGGTCTGCGATGGAGCCAAACCCGGATGCGCACTTAAAATCGCAACGTCTGTCAGTGCGGCAATGCGTGCGGCAACGCTGGCATTGTCTGGTATTGGCGCGACATCACATGACGGAATTGTCGATCAGGATGTTGAGCATACTCTTGCTAACCTCGGGGAACTGGTCTTAAAGGGAATGGCGGATACAAACAGTACGATTTTACAGATGCTTTTGCATAAGGCTTCTGCGGCACAGTAATGGTGCTGAAACTCAGAAAATACTATCATTTCATATATCCATACAGGAGGTTATATTATGAATAAGATTGAACGAATGAAAGCGGTATTTGCTAATCAGGAACCGGATTATACACCCGCAGGATTCTGGTTTCATTATCCTTCTTCGCTGACCGCAGAAGAAACGGCCGACGCACATGTCAAACTTTATCATGAACTGGATAACGATATTATCAAGGTCATGGATGACTCGTTTGGCAATATGGTAACTTCTCATCTGAAAATCACTAAGCCCTCTGATTGGCGTAATATTTCCCTGCCGGGCAGAGATTGCCACCAGTATCAGAAGATGGAACAGATCATTCGCCTGATTCGTGAAAAAACCAATGGGGAAGTTATGCTGTTTCCCACG
>DVLW01000224.1 GCA_018715285.1 Candidatus Faecivivens stercoripullorum
AGCCCGAAATCCAGTATAAACTCATTGACCGGCTGTCCTTCTCTTTCCATTTCATTCACAGCGTCCATCGTTTTTTCCACCAGCAGTGCGAGTGCATCGGGCGGAATCATCTTCCCGTCGATCTGTATCCGCTCCCTGAATTCGAGGACATACGGCGAGATAAACAGCCCGGTTTTTCGCCCGGAAGCCGTCAGCATCGAGGAAAGCATCGCGGCAGCAGAGCCTTTGCCGTTGGTACCGGTGATATGGACAATCTGGAGGCCGCGCCCGGGGTTGCCCAGTTTGGATAAAAACGAGGCTGCACGCCGGGAAGCTTCATCTCCTGTCAACTGGAGACGCGGCCGGGCGTGAATATATTCAAGCGCCTGTTCAAAGGTCAATTCGTTTTGCATGGTATATCCGTCCTTTGCATCAATCAAAATTTTGAAGATTGGATATTTTAAGGGTGGAAAATTCTCTGACGATATCAGTATAACACATTTTTTGCCGGATTGCATTATTCTTCCAAAACACGGGCATATTCTTTGTATAAAAATATCCCTTTACAAGTTGGTTGGAATATGCTATAATTTCATCAATGATTTAGAATTATTCTAAATTCTTCCGGCGGTTCATATTTAACCTGCCGGATACATGATGGGAAAACCGGACAGGTACAGGAGGCGGTAAAATATGGATGCAACAGTACTCTATGATCTTTCTTACGGCGTGTACGCAGTCACAACATGGGATGAAGGACGGGCTGTCGGATGTATTGCCAACAGCGTTATGCAGATCACAGCTTCCCCAATGACCATCGCGGTCAGTGTTAACAAGGACAACTATACCAACGGCTGCATTGTACGGTCGGAGAAATTTGCCGTATCCATCCTGACCGAACAGAGCAATCCGCGGATTATCGGTGCGTTCGGATTCCAGTCCGCTGCCGACCCGAAGGTAGAAAAGTTTGCTGATGTCCCGCAGAAGATTGTGGGATACCTGCCGGCGGTTGCCGACAGCTGCGGCGTCATCACCTGCAAGCTGATCGATTCGCATGACTGCGGAACCCATACCATTTTTATCGGTGAAGTGACCGGAGCGGAACGTTTCTCGTCCGCAGCTCCGATGACTTACGCATATTATCACCGGGTGATTAAAGGCAAGAGCCCCAAAAACGCTCCGACCTATCAGCCGGAAGATTAACAGGAGGAATTTATCATGGAAGCAAAATACGTATGTACTGTATGTGGTTATGTTTATGACGGCGACGTTCCTTTCGAGGAGCTGGGCGATGATTACGTTTGCCCTCTGTGCGGCGTCGGCAAAGACATGTTCGAGAAACAGGACTGATTTTCTGAAAACGGTCTGTTAAAAAACACGCTGGAAGTTTGATGCTTCCGGCGTGTTTTTTATTTTATTTCAGGACTTTTCATGAGATTTGCGGCGCATCTGACCGGGAGATATACCGTATCGCTGGCGGAAAAGACGGACAGCCAGTTTCCGGTTAAAACACCCGTGCTGTTCAAAAATCGAAGCGACGGTACGGTCTGTTGTGGTCAGGTCGTGGTAGACATGGCCGATACGGATTTCATACAGATAATCGATAATGCCGATTCCCATCTGCCGCCGGAACATCCGGGACAGGTAATCTTCGCTGTATCCCAGTACTGCGGCGATATCCTGTACCTTTATCCGGCGATTATAGTTTGATTCGATATATCCGGTAATCTGACGGAGCTGGTCAAGGTAACGAAGGGAATGTTCATATTCACCCTGCACCTTTCGGGTAGAAAAATCCCGTACCAGCAGATACAACAGCCGGTACAGCTCACTTTTAAAAGCAAGCAGCCATCCTTCTTCCCGATGGTCGCATAAATCCAGCATCCGGACGAGGATTTCCCGAAGTACTTCCCTCTTTTTAGCCGACTCACAATTACCATCCGTAGGCGGAACGGTAAAAGTCAGCAGCTGCCAGTCCTCGACCTGCTTTTCAAGCAGGTCATCCGGGATTTGCAGTACCAGCGCTTCATTCGGGCAGCTGACCACCGCATGGACGGTGCAGGAGTTAATCAGCGCAAAATCTC
Organism: Candidatus Faecivivens stercoripullorum; assembly: GCA_018715285.1. GTDB lineage: Bacteria > Bacillota > Clostridia > Oscillospirales > Ruminococcaceae > Faecivivens > Faecivivens stercoripullorum. The sequence goes on from DVLW01000224.1 coordinate 2,064, forward strand.
CAGCCTGTACCGTCTCACTGTGGTCGGGATAATCCACCCGAAGGCTGCCGGAGTGGAGATAAAGGATTTCCAGACTGTGGTGCCAATGAGGGGTAACGCTGTTTCCGGGACTGTGGGAATGAAAGAACCGGACGCCTGCCGCCGGGTCCTGCAAAATAATCTCATGCCGCATATTCACCCCTCCTTTTTCTTTATTATAACAAAACTGTCCGCAGCTGAAAAGTCCCTGTACGGCATCACGCCGCACAGGGACAAAACGTTATATCGCAAATCAGCGGATATCGTAAGCTGAAAGGACTTTGATTGAATCAAACTGTTCCGCGGTAACCGGTGCAGAGATATCTTCCTTGAGGATGACCAGCTCATGTTTTTCACCGGGATTGAGGTCAAAGCAGTTATCACTCGCCACAAAGTCAAATTCCGGGCTTTCCAGCCAGACGTACTTTGCAAACTTATCCGACTCGACCGTCAGGATAAAGCGGTCGCTTTCCTCACGGACAGCAGTCTTGATCTGGGGTGCTTCGAAGCGGAAGTGCTTGGGACGGACAAACAGCAGCGTCGAATCATATACCGTTTTTCCATCTTTCACCACCTGATAAGCAAGGTAACGGCTCTGACGTTCTGCCTTGTTGGTCAGGAAGGGTGCACAGTCAATCTCGGCAGCAGTTGTAACACCGAGTGCTTTTGCAGTCAGGTCATCCTGTCCGGAAGCAAGAACCTCTCCCGAAGCGGTGCGAATCTGCCAGCAGACGGTATATTTTTCATCATGCAACTGTTCACTGCACAGCTTGAGGGAAACGGTCGTGCCATTCTCGACAGCGGAGCAGACCAGCGGCGCATAGAATTTCTTAGCATAGTAATGGAGCGGTTTCCATCTGCCGAAATAGTCAATCGAAGACCAGCTTGCAACCGGCCAGCAGTCGTTGACCTGCCAGTAGAGCGAACCCATGCAGCGGCCGCGGTTAGCGCGCCAGTGTTCAACGCCGTACTTGATCGCCTCAGCCTGCAATACCTGAGAAGCGTATACCAGCGTATCCAGGTTTGCCGGATAGAGGAAGTTATCTGCCAGGTACATCAGGATACGGCCGTTTGCGGTGCCGTTCTTCTGATGGCATTCCATGACATCAGAGAAGATGTTGCGGTCTTCCGGCAGGGTGAAGGTATCAATCGTCTTGACCGACGGGAAAGACTGGAAGCCAAATTCCGAACAGTAACGGAAACAGTATTTGCGGTACTCGGTAAAGGGTTTGAGACGGTGCCAGACTTCCCAGTAATGAACATCGCCGCGGTTCTGGTCGTTGGGGTCGTCGAAGCTGCCGCCGGAAGAAGGCGATGCCAGCCAGTAGAAGCGGTCAGGGTCGCATTTTTTAGCCGTCTCAGGCAGAATCCATTCAAACTGCTTGATATAATTGGCACGGTCATGCGGGTCATTGCCAAAGCCCATATCCCATCCGGACCAGCCCCATTCCAGCTCATTGTTGCCGCACCAGAGGGCAATGCTGGCATGATGGCGCAGACGGCGGATATTATCCTGAGTTTCGGCGACGATATTTTCGACAAAGTGGTCATCCAGACGGTAAACCGCGCAGGCAAACAGCAGATCCTGCCAGACAATCAGGCCCATCTCGTCGCACAGGTCATAAAAAGCGTCGTCCTGGAAATATCCGCCGCCCCATACACGGATGGTATTGTAATTAGCCTTGACGCACTGGGTGAGCAGCTGACGGCTGCGTTCAGGCGTTACACGGCTGAGGATGCTGTCTTCGGGGATATAGTTTGCACCCATCGAGAAGATGGAAACACCGTTGACGGTAAATGCAAACTTTTTGCCCCATTCATCAGGATCAGTGCAGACAGTCAGCGTCCGCAGACCAATGCGGCGGTTCCAGTTATCAAGATCATCGCCGTCCTTGGTGAGTGTGACCGAAACGGTATACAGCGGCTGGCTGCCGAATCCATTCGGCCACCAGAGCTGCGGGTTTTCGACAATGATTTCGACGGCACCGTCAGCGCCTACTGTTCCTTCCAGTACAGTCTGGTCGGGTGCGGTCAGAGTAGCTTTTACCTGCAAGCCAGTGGTATTGCCCCAAAGTTCCGGTTCAATCCGGACAGTAACCCTGCCGTCCTCATGCTGCTGGCGGATATAGCAGCTGTCAATCCGCGCAGTATCCCAAATCCACAGTTCGACCGGACGGAAGATACCCATATCCGGCAGCTTGGGACCCCAGTCCCAACCGTACATGCTGTGTGCCTTGCGGACCTGTTCAAAGCCGTTGACGGTATCGGAAGTCACATAAACCGGATGCTCTGCATGCTGCTTTTCAGCAAAGGCCGCCGCACTGGCAAACATAACGCGGATGGTATTATCGCCGGGATGCAGATATTCCTTCACATCCACTACCCATCTGCGGTGCATATTGTCTGCCGACAAAACAAGATGGTCATTCAGAAAGACCTCAGCAATCGTATCCAGTCCATGAAAGACCAGCTGGACATGCTCATGTTCCAGCTCCTGCTGCTCCAGCGAAAACGCGCGGTTATAAGTAAAATCATCATGCAGAATTGCCAGCGTC
>DVLW01000225.1 GCA_018715285.1 Candidatus Faecivivens stercoripullorum
AGCAACCTATCGTGACAGTATCTTTCTGGAAAGAGCAATTGTAGGCGAACGCCTGCGGCTCTCCATCGGTCTGCCTCTGCGTCCTTTGGACGCACATGCTCCTGTCTCTCAGGACATTGAAGAAAGTGCCATCGCGGAAAAATATTACGATCCGCCTCTGGTCAACATCATCAAGTTTGCCTGCAACTCCTGCCCCGAAAAACGTTACTATGTAACCGACGGATGCCAGGGCTGTCTGGCACATCCCTGCACCGTTGTATGCCCGAAAAATGCTATCTCTATCAAGAACGGCAAATCGGTCATTGACGAATCCAAATGTATCAAATGCGGCCGCTGCAAAGACGCTTGCTCTTACAACGCTATCATTAAACAGGAACGCCCCTGTGCAGCTGCCTGTGGTATGGATGCGATCTCTTCCGACTCGCTGGGACGCGCTACCATCGATTACGATAAGTGCGTATCCTGCGGACAGTGCATTGTAAACTGTCCTTTCGGCGCAATTTCGGACAAGGGTCAGATTTTCCAGACCATCCATGCAATCAAGAGCGGTCAGCGCGTTATCGCAGCTATTGCTCCTGCATATGTCGGCCAGTTTGGCCCGAAGGTCACTCCCGAAAAACTGCTGACTGCTATCAAGATGCTGGGATTTGACAGCGTTACTGAGGTTGCAATCGGCGCTGACTTCTGCACCATCGACGAGGCTGAAGACTTTGTCAAGAAGGTTCCTGCTGAACAGCCCTTCATGGCTACCTCCTGCTGCCCTGCATGGTCGGTTATGGCTAAGAAATGCTTCCCGGAATTTGCTCCTTATATCTCGATGGCACTCACTCCGATGGTTCTGACTGCCCGTATGATTAAGAAGATTCACAAAGGATGCAAAGTCGTCTTCATCGGTCCGTGCTCTGCTAAAAAGCTGGAAGCAAGCCGTCGTTCTGTCCGTTCGGACGTTGACTTTGTCCTTACCTTTGAGGAACTGATGGGCATGTTTGCTGCAAAAGATATCGATCCTGAAACTGTCGAGGTCGATCCCGAGGTTCTGCGTTCCAACCCGCTGGGTATTGCTACCGCAGCTGGTCGTGGTTTTGCGGTCAGCAATGGCGTTTCGGGCGCAGTTGCTGATGTCATCCATCAGATCGATCCTGAACGTGAGGTCAAGATCATGTCTGCTCAGGGCCTGCGTGACTGCAAGAAGATGCTGACTCTGGCCAAAGCCGGACGTTATGACGGTTACCTGCTGGAAGGCATGGGCTGTCCGGGCGGCTGTGTTGCCGGTGCGGGCACTATCCAGGCTCCTGCAAAAACTGCTGCAATGGTCGGTCTCCATGCCAAGAAGGCAGAAGGCAAGATTGCAACGGACAACCCGTACAAGAGCCTGATTACCAAGCTGGACTAATTCCCATATTAAAAAGTATATGGCTAAAATACCTCAATCCGGATGTGGTTCCGGGTTGAGGTATTTGTTTTTTGATATTCAGACAAAAAAACCGTCCCTGCACCATTCAGTGACAGAGACGGTTTTTGGTTTGTATATGGACAATTACATTTTGTGCAGCATAGCAGTTACAATCTCTGCTGCATCGTTGGCGGCAATCTTTTCAAAAGTTTCAAAGCTCATTTCCGCATCATCGTCTGCATTATCAGAGATACTGCGGATAATCACGAACGGAACTCCATTGACTGCACAGGTATGAGCAATCGAACCGCCTTCCATTTCAATGGCCATCGGCTGGGTACGGGCAACGATATCATCGCGGACTGCCTTTTCGCAGATAAACTGGTCACCGGTCGCGATTCTGCCTGCATACGCGGTAACCTTTCCTTCGCAGGCTTCCATCGCCAGCCGAACAAGATCAGGGTTAGCGGTAAATCCTTTGACAAACGGATAGTTATGGCTGAGGATTTCCGCATCCATATCATGGTAAACCGCATCAGTCGAAACCACAACGTCCCGTACAGTTGCTTTACCTGCACCGCCGGCAACACCGGTATTGATAACCGAAGTGACCTTGAACAGGTCGATCAGCAGCTGGCAGGTCACAGCCGAATTTACCTTGCCGATTCCTGAGCAGACCAGTACAACTTCCACCGAACCAATCTTTCCACTGTAGAAGGTACGTCCTGCAACCGAAGTCTCCTGACAATCTGTCAGCCGTGTCTTTAAAAGCTCGACTTCACTGCCCATTGCCCCAATAATTCCGATTTTTGTCATCCTTTATTTTCCTTTCCTTTTTCAGTTATCCGGATGAGAAACCCGATGGATACCGAAAATTTTGCGCAGCAGTCCGGACATCAGACCGGATGGCTTCATAACAATTACTTTCATCTGAAAGCCTCCCTTCTGTTTGTATAGTACGCAGAAGGGCCTGTCTCGGTTCCCAACAGATCAGGGAAGATCAGACAGAATAACCAGCAGTCTTCCTTCTCTGACGGAAATACTAGCAGGCTGGCTTTCAACCGAGTTGCTTACCCCAAGCGGGAAATTCTGATCGAGGCAACCATCCTCCAGCGGATAGCTTAATCCTTTCAGGGTAACACCGCTGCATTGACCAGTATAAGAAAACACTGATACATGACGGTATCCGTCCGGCACTCTAAGTTCTGCATTTTCCAGCATGGTCACCCAATGGTGTCCATCCACCAGCACGCCGCTGCATCCATGTTCCATTATGTAGGCAAGCGTCTGAAAAGCCGCATAGGTATGATCCAGCCTTCCACCCAGTGCTCCATAAATCAAAAATTCCCGGTATCCCAGTTCAATTCCCTTTTTGACCGCCAGCATCAGGTCGGTATCATCCTTGCGCACCGGAAACAGAATCGAGCCATCCGGTACTTCTTCCTTTGCCAGCGAATCCATATCCCCCATCACCAGATGAGGTCGTACTTCCAGCATTGCCGCGTTGCGAAGTCCCGCATCAGCCGCAATCAGATAATCATCCGCCTGAATCTGAGGCAGCAGCGATGTTTTTTCCATCCGTCCCGCTGCAAAAATCACACATCTGCCCATCAGTCGCGACCCTCCTCACGCTGCCAGTCAGGGATTTTCATTGCCTCTTCATACAGCATCATATAGCTTTCATGGCGGCTTTCGCTGACAAGTCCCTGTTCGATCGCCTGTAAAACCGCACATCCGGGTTCTTTACGGTGAGAACAATCGGCAAAACGGCATTTGTCCAGAAACGGCGCAAATTCTCTGAAACAGTACTGAAGCTGTTCTTTTCTGATCGGTTCATACTGTTCCAGTTCAACCGTCGAAAAGCCGGGAGAATCCGCCACATATCCGCCGCCCGGAATCGGATACAGTTCCACCTGACGGGTGGTATGCCGGCCACGTCCCAGCTTGTTGCTGATAGCGCCGGTACGGAGGTCAAGGTCCGGGAACAGACGGTTCAACAGTGTGGATTTTCCGACGCCGGTATTTCCGATGAAGATGCTGACTTTTCCCTGCATCAGTGACAGAATCTGCTGTTCATTGTGGATGTCCTCGCCGGTTACAATCACATTAAAACCAGCCTTCTGATAGATATCGACAAAGGCATCATCCGTCTTCAAATCGTTTTTGGTCATCACAATGACCGGCTCAATCTTCTTGACCTCACACACCGCCAGCATCTTGTCCAATACAAAGGTATTGGGTGACGGCTCAGTCGTTGCAACTGTCATCAATGCAAGATCAATATTTGCCGCCTTAGGACGGACAAGTTCATTCTTTCTCGGCAGAATCTCGACGATATTATCGTCTTCAATCCGCACATAGTCACCTGCAAGCGGTGCAATTCCACGTTTGCGAAAAATGCCGCGTGCCTTGCAGGGTAAAATCGCGTCTTCTGTCTGGACATAAAACGCACCGCTGATTGCCTTGATAATCAGCCCCTGTGTTGTCATAAAACATCTCCTTTGCGACAGCTGAAATCTTTCCAGATATAGCGTTTTCCCCGCCAATGGCGGGGAAAACATTCTCACAAATTATCGGACACCCGATTATTCAAAATCACTGGCGCCAGGTCCCTGAACATCGCCAGGTCCTGCATTACCAGCCGTTTCACCGGGGCCGTCATATTCACCAGGGCCACCCGAACTGGACGATTCACCGGGCGTTTCATCGCCGGGACCACCAGGAACAGGTTCCTCAGTATCCGGCTCGGAAGGTTCTTCCGGTCCGCCGGTTACAATCGACGTGTTATAATCACTCGAAATGCTGACCTCACCAGTATCAAAATTGATCTGATAGGATACATACCGCTGACCATCCAGCGATACGGTAACTTCCTGCTGTCCTTTACCCGTTACATTCAGCACCAGCGAAGAGTTTGTGGAAGGATTAACCGTCATGCTGCCGATGTCAACTCCATCCATATACAAAACCATCGTATAGTCTGCCGAATTGCTGTCTGCCGGGAAGCTGATCTGAACGGGAACCGTCTTCTGGTATCCGGAACCATTGCTGACTTCCAGCTCAATCGTTCCGCCTTCTTCCGGTACATATTCATTTACCGCGATACTCTGGCTGACGACGATACCTGCCTGCTGATCGCTGTCTACTTCGGTATAAGTGACCGTCAATCCTACCGCTTCCAGACGGGCAATCGCATTTTCCAGCGTCAGTCCGCGGACTTCCGGAACTTTAAGCGCTGCGGTAACATTTCCGCGGCTGATATAAATCGTAACAATGGAGTTCTGTTCAATCTGCGTTCCCGCAACCGGGTCGGTCGACAGAACCTGATCGGCCGGAATATCAGAATCCTCGTCTGTCTCCTGGGTCTTGATGGAATAGTCCAGTCCCATCTCATGCAGAATCTCTTCCGCGGCGCTTAGGTCTTTACCCACCAGATCAGGAAC
>DVLW01000226.1 GCA_018715285.1 Candidatus Faecivivens stercoripullorum
TTATTGGAAATATCAACAAGGAATTGTGCGAAAATTCATCCTATTTGCCTATTGAGAAAATGAAATTGTTTGGGTATACTAGGCTTGTAAACGTTTACATGGAAAGGGTGTATTGAAATGGCAAAGAAGAATGTCGTCGTAATCGGCTATGGCGGAATGGGCGGCTGGCATACCCGTATGATCGGCGGAGCCAAGCTGGTCAATGATGGCTACAAACCTCCGGAAAATCTGGAAAATGGCAGCGATTGCGTCAATCTGAAAGGCATTTACGATATTAAGGAAGAAAGATGCAAACTGGCTGAAGAACGTGGTATCCACGCATACAGCTCTTTTGAAGAGGTACTGGCTGATCCCGAGGTGGATATCCTGACACTGGCTGTTCCGAACGACTGCCATAAAGATCTGGCAATCCGCGCAATGGCAGCAGGCAAGCATGTCATCAGCGAAAAACCGGTTACCCTGTGCAGCGCTGATTTGCAGGAAATGATCGATGCTTCCGAAAAATACGGACGTATCTTTACTGTACACCAGAACCGCCGCTGGGATGCAGATTTTCTTGCTTTCAAGGAAATCTACGAGAGCGGAAAGATGGGTTATATCTTCAATATCGAGTCCCGTGTACATGGTTCCCGCGGAATTCCCGGTGACTGGAGACAGCGCAAGGCATATGGCGGCGGCATGATGCTGGACTGGGGCGTACATCTGATTGACCAGATGTTTATGATGATTCCTGAGAAGGTTGCTTCGGTTTACGCAAGAATGGACCATATCACCAATGATGAGGTTGACGACGGCTTCAAGATGGATGTAACCTTTGAGAGCGGTCTGGTTTACCGCATCGAAGTCGGTACCACCAACTTTATCAATCTGCCCCGCTGGTACATGCAGGGCGCAATCGGTACTGCTGTCCTCAACAGCTGGGATCTCAAAGACGGCGAAATCGTCATTTACCGTGACGAGGACGAAGGCGAAGTCAAACCGGTTGTTACTGCTGCCGGCCTGACCAAGACCATGGCACCCCGTAAGCCCAGCACGCTGGAACATCTGCCGATTCCTCAGCTGAACCCCGATGTTCATGACTTCTACCGTAATGTCTGCAAGGCAATTGACGGTGAGGAACCCCAGATCGTTACCCATCCTCAGATGATGCGGGTTATGAAGCTGATGGAAGCTGCATTTGAATCTGATCGTCTCGGAAAACCCGTTCCGTTTGAAGTATAAACACAATATTCGGAAGAATATCTCCCGTACACGTCTGGTATATCCGCGTGTACGGGTATTTTTTTGGGCATTTGACTGGTAAATGTCCTGTTTACCGACGGGTAAAGCAATCGTATACATAAATGCCTTTGACTTTGTATATGGGAAGCGTTATACTAAAGATAGAGACCCTGTTCGGGGCAGGGAATGCCAGCCTGTGTCTGTAAACTCGGCGGTATACACAGGAGGAAAGGTCCGTATAAACGGACAGATGGTCCCGGTAATTCAATTTTGAGTTAGCAGGAGGAACGTATGAAACTGACTGAAGTAAAAAAACAGCTGGAAGCAGGCGCATTTGCAGAACAGTTTGAACTGCTTTATGGAACCCGTACGGAAGAGCTGGCGCGGCAGAAAAAACGGTATCTCGATCTGGTGAATCTTTTTGAAAAACAGTTCCCGGGTCGTGATGAGGTTTCCCTTTATTCGGCGCCTGGCCGTACCGAAATCGGCGGTAACCATACCGACCATCAGCATGGATGCGTTCTTGCAGCAGCTGTCAATCTGGACGTCATTGCAGTGGTTGCATTCCATGATGAAGGGGTAATCCGTCTGAAATCCACCGGCTATCCGATGGATACCATCGACCTCTCCGATCTGGAAGTTCAGCCGCAGGAAAAGGGAAAAGCTACTTCGCTGATTCGGGGTGTTGTGGCTTCTTTTGCAAAGCTGGGTGTTAAGATCGGCGGCTTCGATGCATATACCACTTCGGATGTTCTCAGCGGAAGCGGACTGTCTTCGTCGGCAGCTTTTGAGGTACTGGTCGGAACCATTATTGATAAGCACTATAACGAGGGTAAAGCCGGTGCAGTTGAGATTGCAAAATTCGGACAGTATGCGGAAAATGTCTATTTTGGTAAAGCAAGTGGCCTGATGGATCAGATGGTCAGCTCGGTAGGCGGATTTGTTTGCATCGATTTCAATGATCCGGCAAATCCCGGAATCGAAAAACGGGAATTTGATTTTACCAAGGCTGGTTATTGCCTCTGCGTAACCGACACCAAGGGTAGCCATGCCGGTCTGACAGATGATTATGTGGCAATTCCTGCCGAAATGAAGGCAGTTGCTGCGGAATTTAACAAGGAATTCCTGCGTGACGTCAACGAGGAAGAATTCTGGAAAGCTATTCCCAGACTGCATGGTAAATGCTCTGACCGCGCAATTATGAGAGCTGCTCATTTCTTTGGTGAAAACCGTCGGGCAGTTGAAGAAGCAGATGCTCTGGAAGCTGGCGATATTGAACGGTTCTTTGAAGTATTCAAGGAATCTGCTGCGTCTTCCGCAGACCTGCTGCAGAACCTTTACTCTCCCCATAAACCGACGGAACAGGGAATTCCGCTTGCAATCTGGGCAAGCCGGTGCTGTCTGGGCAAAGATGCAGTCGTACGTGTACACGGCGGCGGATTTGCCGGTACGATTCAGGCATTTGTTCCGCTGGATAAACAGCAGCAGTACCGCGAAGCAATGGAAAGCCTGTTCGGTAAGGGAAGCTGCTATGTACTGCGCATCCGTCCGGTTGGCGGAATGAAACTGGCAGACTGAGTATATCTGACTCAGGACAATTGAGGATAATATCAAATAGACAGGGAGATGCTTATTGATGATCTACGAGGATGTACAGAGCCTGATTGATTATGCCATTAAAAATGAGCTGATAACTACCGATGACGTGTATGTAATCCGTAATCAGCTGATGGAGCAGCTGCAGCTGACCGATTGGGAGAATCCCGAGCATTCGGATGGCAGCCAGCCGATTGACACCATTCTTGAACATCTGGTTGATTACGCCTGCGAAAAGGGCATTATTCCCGATACGACCGCTTCCCGTGATCTGTACGATACCCGTCTGATGGGTGTGCTGACGCCTTTCCCCCGCGAAGTAATTGCACAGTTCAAACGTCATTATCAGGTCAGCCCTCAGGAGGCAACCGATTGGTATTTCCGTTTCAGCGAGGCACTCAACTATGTCCGCGCCGGAAGAATTGCCAAGGACCTGAAATGGACCTATGAATCGGAATACGGAACGCTCGATATTACCATCAACCGTTCCAAACCCGAAAAAGACCCGCGGGATATTGCACTTGCCCGTACCCGTACCGCTTCTACCTATCCCCTTTGCCAGCTGTGCCCGGAAAATGCAGGTTTTGCCGGACACCAGAATCATCCTGCAAGACAGAACCTTCGTCCGATTCCGATGAAGGTATATGGTCAGGACTGGCAGTTCCAGTACTCTCCTTACGGATACTACAATGAACATTGCATCGTTTTCAATACCCGTCATATCCCGATGGTTATTGACAGTACCGTATTTGAAAAACTGCTGGATATCGTCGACCAGCTGCCTCATTATTTTGTCGGCTCCAATGCCGATCTGCCGATTGTCGGCGGTTCGATTCTGAGCCATGAACATTTCCAGGGCGGTCATTATACCTTTGCGATGGAAAAGGCAGAAATGGAAACACATTTCACCCTTCCTCAGTTTGAAGGCGTTGAGATGGGAACAGTCAAGTGGCCGATGTCTGTTATCCGTCTGCGTTCGGAAGATCGTAAGGCGCTTTCTGCAGCTGCTTCGTATATTCATTCCAAGTGGCGTGTTTACAGTGACCCTGAGGCAGGCATCTATGCCGAAACAGATGGCACGCCGCATAACACCGTTACCCCGATTATGCGCAGAAAAGGTTCGGCATATGAATGTGATCTGGTTCTGCGCAATAACCTGACTTCGGAAGAACGTCCGCTGGGTATCTTCCATCCGAATCCTTCGCTGCACCACATCAAGAAAGAAAATATCGGCCTGATTGAGGTTATGGGTCTGGCAGTACTTCCGGCTCGTCTTGCAGTCGAGCTTGAGGTGCTCAAGGATGCAATGCTGGAAGGCCGTGACCTGAATGCTGACCCGCAGACCGCTTCTCATGCAGAGTGGGCAAAGGAAGTTCTGGCCAGCCATCCGGAATTTTCCAAAGACAATGCGCAGGAAATCCTGCGTCAGGAAGTAGGCGCTGTATTTGAACAGGTACTCTGTGATGCCGGCGTATTCAAGCGTGATGAAGAGGGTAAAAAGGCTTTTGCACGCTTTGTCAGCAGCCTTTAATCCTGTTATTCTCTGTAAGAACCCCCTTTGAATAAAAGGACAGGGAGCATACCGTTTTTCACGGTATGCTCCCTGTTTCTGTTTATATACTCATTCAATCTGGTATTTTTCCCGGATGATCGGGCGAACCTGGTCAAAAGTACGTACCGGCGGCTGGTTTTCCAGATGAGGCGCAATATGTTTCTCCATCCATACCATATCATACCACCGTCCGAATTTATATCCGCACTGGAAAAACTGTCCGACCATCCGATAGCCCAGCCGGCTGTGAAAATGTACACTGTCGCGTGTCAGGTATTCGTCTTCTGTCTGTGGATAGGCGATGCAGGCATTCATGTTTAAAATTCCCTGTTCCCGGAGCACATCTTCCAGTGCCTGATGCAGTTTTCGCCCAATTCCCATCCGTTTACAGTCAGACCGGATATAGATTGAGGTTTCGACTGCCCAGTCATAAGCTGGCCGGTCATGAAAGGGGCTTGCATAGACGTATCCAAGAATTTCTCCGTCCTGTACTGCGGCCAGATAGGGAAAACGGGTGAGCGTTTTTTGTATTCGTTGCGCAAATTCTTCTCTGGTGGGTGGTTGATACTCAAAAGTAATGGCAGTATGCAGCACGTAAGGTGTATAAATGTCCAGCAGCTGCCCGGCGTCATCTGGCGTGACAATACGAATTTTTATGTTATTTTCTTTCAAAACCCATTCCTCCTGTTAACAGCAGCGTCTGCCTCAGATCTGTTCGATATCGGCGCCTTCCAATTCCAGCAGCCAGCGCTTTTTTTCCAGTCCACCGGCGTATCCTGTAAGGCTGTGGTCGCTTCCGATCACCCGATGACAGGGAATAATGATGGAAATCGGGTTATGCCCAACGGCACCACCGACAGCCTGTGCGGACATCGATTGTCTTCCCAGCTGCTGTGCGGCTTTGCGGGCGATATCCCGATATGTGACTACCTTTCCGTAAGGAATTTCCAGCAGAATATTCCATACCAGCTGACGGAAAGCACTGCCGGATGGCGCAAGGGAAATCAAATTCGGGTCGGGACGTTCACCTGCAAAATAACTATCCAGCCATCGGGATGCGGCTGTGAGCAGCGGCGTTTCCCGTTGTTCACGGCAATCAGGCAGTGTAGCGGCCCAGTATTTCTGACCTTCTATCCATAATCCTTTAAGCTGTTCCTTTTCGGCCGCCAGCAAAAGGGAACCGATGGGAGAAGAATAAATAATCGTCTGGTACATGCATTCTTCGCTCCTCTGGTATACTGCTGATATGATAGCACAAACAGATTTTTTTAGCAAGTAAAAAGCCGGTATGGCAAGCATCCATACCGGCTTCAAATTATTTGTTATCAATCAGCTTTTCCAGCGTCTGACAGAGAATGTTGAAATCGATTGGTTTGGAGACATGTGCATTCATTCCGGCGGCCGTTGTAGTGGCGATATCTTCCGCAAAGGCGTTGGCCGTTACGGCAATGATCGGAATGGTACGGGCATCCGGACGGGAAAGAGCACGGATATTTTTGGCTGCTTCACAACCGTCCATCTGCGGCATCTGCATATCCATCAGAATTGCGTCAAACTCAAACGGTTTTGACGCTTTGAACAGCGACAGCGCTTCCTTTCCGTTCCATGCCTGAACGATATTAACGCCATTCATCGACAGGATTTCTGTTGCAATCTCCATATTGACCATGTTGTCTTCCGCCAGCAGAATCTTTTTCCCATCCAGCGAAAATACAGGTATATTTTTAGGCTCTGTAATGTTCTTTTCTTCCCGTACAACGGTAAAAGGAACAGTGACTGTAAAGGTGGAACCAACTCCCAGTTCACTGTCTACGTTAATTTGACCGCTCATCTGGGTTACCAGATTTTTGACAATCGGCATTCCCAGACCAGTACCGCTGATCTGACGGGACGAGAAGGTCGTCTCACGGGCATACGGTTCAAACAGCTGCGGCAGAAAATCTTTCGACATGCCGATGCCGGTATCCTGAACGACAATCTGATACTGAGAATACTCTTTGTCTTCAAACTGCTTGACAGTCACCGATATCGAGTCGCCTTCGGATGTAAATTTAAAGGCATTGGACAGCAGGTTATTCATAATCTGACTCATCCGTACCGAATCTCCCATGACGGTGGACTGGTACAGCGAGTAATTGAC
>DVLW01000227.1 GCA_018715285.1 Candidatus Faecivivens stercoripullorum
ACGCAGAACGTGAAGTTTCATTTTCAAATTCAAAAAACACTTGCGAAGCAAACTTCACTGCGAAGCTGCTTCACGCGCAACGCGCACTTCACTGCGCAGCACTTCACTGCGCCGATATGGCGCACTTTCTGTCCCTCGTCGACTGTCCGGTGGACAGTCGTGCGACGGTACAATGTTTCCGCGGTTGTTGTAGGGGAGTGGCTGCAAAAAAATCATTTTTAAAAAATTTTCCAAAAGCCCTTGACCTGGAGTACACTCCATAGTGTATGCTAAAAGTACAGAAAGCCATTGTATTGCATAATCAGTTTCAGAAAGGATGACCAGACGATGGATATGATTAAACTTGGACGCACCGGCCTGATGGTCAGCGCATCTTCTTTCGGCGCACTGCCGGTACAGCGTGTCAGCATGGATGAGGCAAAAAAACTGCTCCGGATGGCATATGACGGCGGTATTAATTACTTTGACACCGCAAATGCCTATTCCGACAGTGAGGAAAAAATCGGTGAAGCCCTTTCCGATGTCCGCCACAATATCATTATTTCCACCAAGTCGGGCGCGTCGGATAAAGCTACGCTGCTTAAACATATCGAGCTGAGCCTGCGCAGAATGAAAACCGACTACATCGATATCTTGCAGCTGCATAATCCCGCTGAGCTTCCCAACCCTGAAGACCCTGATTCCCTTTATGGCGGCCTTCTGGAAGCACAGAAAAAAGGCTGGATCAGATTTATCGGCATCACCAACCACCGCAATCAGGTTGCATGGGACGCTGTTCTGTCCGGCAAATATGACACTCTCCAGTTCCCGTTCTCGTCCATTTCCGATGAGAAGGATATCGCTCTTGCCGAGCTGGCGCGTGACCATGACATGGGCTTTATCGCGATGAAAGGTCTTGCAGGCGGCCTGATTACCAATGCCCGCACAACCTTTGCGTTTATGAAACAGCACCCGTGGGTCGTTCCGATCTGGGGTATCCAGCGGGAATCCGAGCTGAAAGAATTCCTCGAACTGGAAAAGAATCCGCCGGTATACGATGAGGAAATGAAACAGCTGATTGCCCGTGACCGCGCTGAACTTGCCGGTAACTTCTGCCATGGATGCGGTTACTGCCAGCCTTGCCCGGTCGGTATCCCGATTCAGAATGCGGCACGGATGAGCCTGCTGCTCCGCCGCTCTCCTTATCAGACCTGGCTGACTGATGAAATGAACGCCGAAATGATGAAGATTGAAAACTGCCTGCATTGCGGCGCATGTGCTTCCCGCTGTCCTTATGGTCTGGATACCCCGAAACTGCTGGCGGACAACCTCGCAGATTATAAGCAATTCCGCGCTGAACACCTGAACAAGTAAACAGGAGGTCGGTTCAATGACGATTGCGGAAGTAAGCAAAAAGTTTGATATCTCGGCAGATACCCTGCGGTATTATGAGCGAATCGGCCTGATTCCGCCGGTTCACCGTACCGCTGGTGGTATACGCGACTATACCGATGATGACTGCAACTGGGTCGGATTTGTCAAGTGTATGCGTTCTGCCGGTCTGACCATCGAGGCACTGATCGAGTACGTTACGCTCTATCAGCAGGGTGATGAAACCGTTCAGGCCAGAAAAGACCTGCTGATGGAGCAGCGCCGTCTGCTGCTCGAACGCATCGAAGAAATGCAGGCAACGGTCAAACGGCTGGATGGCAAGATCGAACGCTATGACCAGTGGAACCAGCGTTTCAGCGAAAAGTTCGCCCAGAATAACAAAACGCCAACCGAATAACACTAATCCTGTTTATTAAAAACGCTCCGTATCTGTCAGGATACGGAGCGTTTGTGCTGTTTACAGTGTTTTTTCCATGCAGACAACTGTATAAAGTTCACGGACTGCTTCAACACCGGTTTTTTCAAACCCGTTTTTGACCCAGAAAGCCTCGCTTTGAGGATTCCCCTTGACATACCCCAATCGGGCACGGGTAAAACCATCTTTTTTCAGTGCCCCGAGTACTTCCTGTATGATATGGCTGCCGGTTCCATGCCCCTGATATTCTCTGTCTACCATGAAAAATCCGATGAATACAATCGATGGTTCCGGATAGCCGTCGATCAGGTCGATGACTGCGGCGAGCTTTTCGCCATCAAAAAAGCCGAGGTAATATTTGTCCTCCATCTTTTTACCCGGCGGCAGTGCACGCATGTCTTCCAGAACGCCATCCCGTGACGGTGCCGGAGGACAGTGGATAAAATACAGCGGGTTTCCTTTCCACAGCTGGAGGATACTGTCCGCGTCCTCTTCCGTCAAACTGCGCACCCGGAAGGATTGTGAAAGCATTTCCGGTTTCATCAGATGATATTTTCCGGCAGAGCAGCAGGTTCTTCCAGCGGTCCGAGTCCGTTTGCTTTAGGACCTTTGGGACCATCGCCTTTGGGGCCAGCTGCGGGACCAGCTGGTTTTTCCGGTTTTTCGCCCGGCTGCGGCGGCTGGGGTTTTTCACCGTCTTCAGGAGGAACCGGTGCTTCACCCGGCTACGGTTCTTCCGGCAGCAGCTCGACAGAAACGTTTTCGGTTTCGGCTATCGCACTGGTGCAGCGGAAATGCTCCAGAACGTGGTCATCCGTCACCTTTTTGGTTCCATCCGGGCCGGTTTCTACCTCAACTGTCAGCGTACCTTCCAGACCGGTGGTCAGGTTGACAAATGCCATTTTGGTTGTTTCACCCGGCTCAAGGTCAGGGAAGCGGTCATCTTCATCAAACGGGATGCTCAGGGCGTCCCGTTTCAAGGTACCGGTATATTTTTTTCCGAGAATGGTGACCTGAATCTCATCCTGATCGCTGCCAAGTTCCTTTGCACGGTGGATGTGCAGCTGTGTCTGCTGCGACTGGGCGGTTACCAGCAGGTCATCAGAAACTGCGGCAGGTGGTGCAGGAGGTTCTTCTTTTGGTTCATGCGGTGCTGCCAGTACGGTTGCAGTCAGCGCGCCTGAAGCAACTACAGCTGTCAGCAGGGCGGCAGTGATCTGACGAAGTCCGAAATGTCTGTGTCTGTTGTTACTACTCATACTGCATCTCTCCCAGCAAATAAAATTGATTAAAAGTAATGATTGATATCTCTTTTAATTATAAGGGATAATCATGAATTTTTCAACAATATTGACGAATTTTTATTCAATCCGCTCAAATAGAAAAGGGTACGTCTGCCGTACCCTTTTGCATTGTTTTATCTGTTTTTACCCGCGAGATTTTCCAGCTTGTTCCGGTCGAGCAGTTCAATTGTTCCGCGGCTCTGGCGGACAATGCCCTCAGAGGTAAAATACCGCAGCATCCTTGAAACAACCTCGCGTGCCGTTCCCATATACCTTGCGATCTGGTCATGGGTCATCTTCAGCCGCTCGCCGCTTTCCGCCATCTCGTCCAGCAAAAATGCCGCAAGCCGCCGGTCAAACCGCATAAACATAATCTGTTCCATTACCCATACCGCGTCTGACAGCCGTGCCGCTGCCGCACGAAGCGAGAAGTTTTCGGCATAGATATTCTCAGCGGTCACGCTTGCATATGCGGCGCCGTCGATGACCAGCAATTCCGTTTCTTCCTCGGCGTCGATCATGACTTCCAGGGTAATCTGCCGCATTGCGCATGGTGCCGACAGCAGAATCACCTCTCCGGGATACGCCCGGAACAGGGTAATTTCCCGGCCTTCTTCCGACAGCAGGTATCCCCGCAGACAGCCGCTCTGGATGACCAGCACGCCGGTACAGCCGCCGGTACCGTGGACATTTTCTCCTTTTTCGTAATGCATGGGATGGGTTGCCGCACAAAGGCGCTGTTGCTGGTCAGAGGTCAGCTTATCCCAGAAATTGAAATATTGTTTAAAAAAAGCGGGGCACTGCTGTGGCTGCATCGAAAAACTCCTTGTCTGTGATTAATCTTACGATCAGTTTTGTGTTATATCCGGGCGTTTGGCAGAAGTCCGGAAGTTTAGTACGGATTACCGGCGCTGTCGGTATCCAGTCCGAAGAAGGTCAGTGCCTTCTGGATGGAATAATCCCAGAACCGCCATTCATGCTTGAAGCCGGGTGTCGTCTCGAAAGTCGCGTCCAGCCCGATTTCTTTTGCATAGTCCATAAAATCCTTAAAGGTAGGGAAGAGCATGTCATCTTCACCGCATGCAAAGTACAGTCTCGGCAGTTCACCGGTTTTTGCCTTTTCGGTTACAATACGCCAGGTGTTTTCCGGGGAAGCAAGGAAATCATCCATATCCTTATAGTTGGCAACCGATTTCTTCATTCTTGCCCACATTGCCGGTTCTTTTTCCGCCATCGTTTCAAAGTTGCGCGGAGAAGCCGACAGGATAGCCGCGGCCGCGAATTTTTCCGGATGGTTGAAGGCGTAGACACAGGTGCCTCTGCCGCCCATCGACAGTCCGGCGATGAAGTTGTCCTCCCGTTTGTCAGACGCTGGCAGCCATCCGTAGACCAGCGGCATCAGCTCTTCAAAAAGGAAATCATACATTGCATATCCGGTGCCAAAAATCGGCCAGTTTGCATAGTTGGCATTCATGCCGCTCGGGCAGACGACGATCAGGTCCTTTTCGCAGGCATACAGCTCAATATTCGACTTGCGCAGCCAGTCGGTATGGTCGCCGAACGTTCCATGCAGCAGCCAGAGGACCTTGTATTTTTTCTCACTGCGGTAAAATTCCTGAGCATTGGTCTGCCAGGGTTTGTCCGGCAGGATAATCGTGACTTCCGTGTTCCCGCCGAGGTACTGGCTGGGGAAATTGAGGTTGACAAGTGCCATCTCGAATCATCGTCCTTTCTGTCAATGCGGTCAAAGTGGTCAGGGTCAGCGGCTCCGCCAGTCTTCCGGCGGCAGTCCTGTCTTCCGATTTGATTGTACAGGTTATATTTTACCACATTTTCCACATTTTGAACAGGGATTTTGTGTAAAAGATATTACCGAACCCGTCCATCCGTTTTGGGAAATATGGATACGGCAGCTTTTCCCATCAAAAATACGGTGCCGAACCTGTCAGCACCGTATTCTTTCAACCTGTATCCTGTGGTATTATAACGGCTGTACCGCATCAGCAGACGCCGCCGTATCAATATCAGTCAGCTCGGACATTTCGTCCGCTTCCACCCATTTGACCGCGTCCATATGACGGTGCATGACCATCTTTCCGCCGCGGTCGCCGGTCAGTGCCAGCAGTTCGGGGAAAAAGTCGCGGTGAAATACCACCGGGTTTCCGGCACGCCCGTCTTTGGACAGGCAGACGATTTTACCCGGTTCCCGTGCCTCAATCAGCCTTTTCAGCGAACTGGTTTTCAGCATCGGCTGGTCGGAAACCATGAAGACCGCATACTGCATCCCAAGTTTTTCCGCTTCTTTTACTCCCAGCCGGACGGTGTGCGACGCACCCAGCAGCGGCAGATCATTGCATACCGGGATGACCTCCGGTGCTTGCAGCAGCGGCTGATATCCGCTCACCATCAGCACCTGTATTCCCAGTTCCTTTTTCGCTTCGACCGCCCGTTCCCAGGCATATTCCCACAGTGGGCGGCCACGGAACGGCGCAAGCAGCTTATTACTGCCGAACCGCCGTCCAATTCCAGCCGCCATCAGGATAATTGCCGTATCGGCAGCCGGCAGATCACCGGGCATTTTCTTTTTCCCGCAGTGCCATCAGAATCTTTTCCGGTGTAATCGGCAGTTCCCGGAAACGGATACCGATAGCAT
Organism: Candidatus Faecivivens stercoripullorum; assembly: GCA_018715285.1. Taxonomy (GTDB): domain Bacteria; phylum Bacillota; class Clostridia; order Oscillospirales; family Ruminococcaceae; genus Faecivivens; species Faecivivens stercoripullorum. The sequence continues at coordinate 5,723 of DVLW01000227.1, forward strand.
TTTCGATAGCGTTTGCAATAGCAGGAGATGGGGTATTGATAACGACCTCACCAATCGACTTTGCACCAAAAGGTCCCGTAGGTTCGTAGCTCGGACAGAATTCCACCCGGATTTTGCCAAAGTCTTCCTTGGTCGGCATCCGGTACTGCATAAACGAATTGGTCACGACACGGCCCTTATCGTCGTATATAACGTCCTCAATCGTCGCCATGCCGATACCCTGCAGGATACCGCCTTCTGCCTGTACCCTTGCCAGATTCTCATTGACAACCGTTCCGCAGTCGACCGCCGCGTCAAACTCGACAACCTTGACCGCACCGGTTTCCGGGTCGATATCGACTTCCGCTGCACCGCACATCCACGGCGGAGGAGAAGTGGGCGAGAAGTGGGAAGCGGTCGCTTCCAGCGGAGAATTGTTGCCGCACTGTGCCTGATAGCTGATATCTTTCATGCTGACCGAACGATCGGGATTTTCGGTGACATATACCTTTTCACCGTCAAATTCCAGCTCCTCTGCCGGAACGCCCATCATCCCGGACGCCACCGCAATAATCTTTCCGATCAGTTCCTTGCAGCATTTGACGCAGGCCATACCGGTAATATAGGTGGTCGACGAAGCATAGGAACCCGAATCATAAGGCGACAGGTCGGTATCCGCACTGAATACCGCGATATTCTCCATCGGGCAGTCCAGCATATCCGCTGCCATCTGCGCCAGAATGGTATCACATCCGGTGCCCATGTCTGCGCATCCCAGCAGCATATTGTAGTGACCGTCATCCATCACACGGATGGTAACGCTTCCTACGTCTACCCCAGAAATACCGCTGCCCTGCATATCCAGCGCCAGTCCGACGCCGCGGATATGACCGTTTTCCAGTACCCGACGCGGATACTTGTCTTTCCATCCGATCATATCGGTCGCTTTTTCCAGACAGGCGTCCAGCTTGTTGCTGAGGCTCATTTCGCCGTAATAAGCGGGCATTTTATCGCCTTCATGGGTCATATTTTTCAGCCGGAACTCGACCGGGTCAGCACCCATTTTCTTGACCAGTTCGTCAATCGCCGATTCGACCGCAAAGATACCCTGTGTTGCGCCGTATCCGCGATAAGCGCCCGAAGACATCCGGTTGGTATACACAACATCATACGCAAAACGGAAAGCCTCTGTCTGGTACAGTGGAATCGACTTGTGACCCGACAATCCAACCGTAGTCGGTCCATGTTCCGCATATCCGCCCGAGTTGGACAGGGTGTCCACCATCAGCACCTTCAGCTTGCCGTTTTCATCTGCGCCCGCACGAACCCTGATCTCCATCTCATGACGCGGAGACGAGGCAATCTGCGACTCATACCGGGTAAATACCAGCTTGGAGGGTTTTCCGGTCTTCCAGGTGACAAACGCCGGGTAGATTTCGGCAACACTGGTCTGCTTGGCACCGAATCCACCGCCGATTCTCGGCTTGAGGACACGGATTTTCGATTTCGGGATGTCCAGCGCACCTGCAAGGATTCTCCGCAGATGGAAGACAATCTGAGTAGAGGAAATGACCTCCAGCCGTCCATATACGTCCTTCTGGCACCAGGTGCGGAAGGTCTCCATCATCGCCTGCTGGTTGGCCTTGGTGTGGTAAGTCTCATCCACCTTGTAGGCACATTCTGCATAGACCGCTTCCGGGTTGCCATCTTCGACGCAGTCACTCGCAACCAGGTTGCGTTTGTTGTCGGCGCCTACCTCACACAGTGCTTTCCAGTCCTCTTCCGGATGGACCAGAACAGGATTATCCTTTGCAGTATGGAAATCCAGTACCGCCGGCAGAACCTCATAATCCACCTTGACCAGCTTGACTGCTTTCATTGCGGCCTCTTCCGTTTCCGCCGCGATAATTGCAACCGGGTCGCCGACATGCCGCAGTTCACGGTCAAGAATCAGCCGGTCATATGCAGAAGGTTCCGGATAGGTCTGTCCGGCCAGTGTAAACCGTCTCTGGGGAACATCTTCCCAGGTGTAGATGGCTTCGACGCCCGGTACCTTTTTTGCAATCGCCGTATTGATCGAACGGATGCGGGCATGGGCATGAGGAGAACGGAGCAGCCTGATGGTCAGGCAGTTTTCCGGCGCGATATCATCGGTATAAACCGGCTGACCGGTTGTCAGTGCTTCCCAGTCTTTTTTGCGGATGCGTCCGCCGACCAGTTTGGCAGGTTTAGCAGTGGGATTGCTCATTTTGTCTCCTCCTTTCCTGCATCACGCTCGGCGCGTTTTGCAGCAAAATAATTGGTAACCGCACGGATATGCGATTCATACCCGGAACAGCGGCAGAGGTTGCCTTCCAGATAATGCCGGATCTCTGCTTCGCTCGGATTCAGCTGGGGGAACGCCTTTTCCATCGACAGGATGTTCATAATCAGTCCCGGTGAGCAGAACCCGCACTGTTCGCCGCCTTCATCCGCGAGATACCCGCCGATGACCCTTGCTTCATCCTGTAATCCTTCCAGCGTCGTGACTCTCTTTCCATCCACTCTGACCGCAAGGGTTGTGCAGGAGAGTACCGGAGTCTCGTCCACCCATACGGTGCACAGACCGCAGGCAGATGTCTCACAGCCGCGCTTGACGCTCTTGCATCCCATCTCCCGCAGTGCTTCCAGCAAGAACTGATCGCAGGGGAATTCACGGGACACCGTTTTCCCGTTCAGTGTAAAAGTAACCGTCTTGTTCATGCCTGTCCTCCTTTAGCGCCCAGCGCCTGGATACCACGGCGGATGAGTACCTCCGCGACTGCCTGCCGGTAAGCAGGGCCGCCGCGCATTCCACCGCCATAGCTGACCGCAGCAGCGGCCTTTCTGGCGATCTTGCGGATGGCAAAATCATCGCACCCCTCGGTATCTTCCGGCAGCCGTACCAGTTTTGCACGGCAGGGTCTTGCACCGATGGTGCACCGCCAGCCATCGGTGCCTTTTGAAACCGCGACAGCACAGGCCGGGAAGTCGTTTGCGTTGAGCCGTTCGGACAGATACGCTACCTGGCGGTTTTTCCGGATGCGGATTTCGGTCAGGATATCGGCTTCGTTACTGCGTGCGGCAAACCGTTCAATCGAAATCCAGCCTTCCTTATACAGATGCACCTCGGTATCCAGCGCCAGCAGCAGCGTCAGCACGTCCGAAAAACCAAACCGTCCGTATACGCTTCCGCCTACTGTCGCACAGTTACGAAACTGTACCCCGACGATATGCCCGACTGCTTCTGCAAAAGCGCCGTCAAACACCTGGTTCAGCGGCTGGCAGAGTTCCAGCTGACGCAGGGTGGTCATCGCCCCGATCAGGAAACAGTCATCCTTTTCCTGAATATAGTTCAGGTTCAGGGCAGAAAGGTCGATTGCGTGCTGAATGGTATGTTCACCCAGCCGCAGCCATCCGGTACCGCCCAGTACAGCACTGCCTCTTTTCTGGCGCAGCTGCCAGGCCTGCTCCAGCGAATCCGGCAGGTAGTAATGATTGATATGAAGCATGATCTTCCTCCTTACAGAGAAAATAATAATATAAATGAAAAGGCGCGGATTTTGGCCGACACCGTCTTTTCCCGTCAATTTCAGTATAGCATGAATCAGAGGTCTGATTCAAGGCAAAAAGCCTATTTGGTTAAAAACCCCTTCCATAAATACAAAAAGACACGCTGCCCGTCCGTATTTGCAGCATGTCTTTTCATTTGAGCGTTTCTTCTTCCTGTCTCACCAGCAGCAGCATGGCATTTCCGTCGTCACCATAATCCGAAATCAGGATATCGGTCGTCAGCAGTCCTTTTTCCCGTTCCTGTGCCGTCAGCAGCTTTTCACAGCAGCTGTCCTTGACCAGAATTTCCGTTTCCGCAGCGGTTTCCTCAATCCGGCAGCGCGCTTTCAGTTCAGCCCGCGGTTCAGGAATCGTAAAAAATCCCGATTCATTGCGCGGATGAATCCGGTACAGCTTGCGGAACAGCCGGTATACCGAAGCAGTCAGGTAACCTTCGACCTCCTGCGTCAGCCGTTCGCATCCAATCCGTTCGGCCATCGTCAGCAGCATCCGTACCGCACCCAGCAGGGAATCATGTTTTCCGCCGGCCGATGCACCGCCCGCATCATTCTTTGACCCGGAAGGAGTCGGCGTGCGTCCCAGCAGATAATCACAGGAAACCCCATAATATTCCGCAGCCCGGACGACAAAATCCAGTCCACATTCCCGGATACCGTTTTCATAATGAGAAAGCAGCGCCTGCGAAACGCCCAGCGCAGCCGCTGCCTGTTTTTGTGTCACCCCGTTTTCCTTGCGCAGAAGCGTCAGGATGCGGGGAAAATTATCATTCAACTGTATGTCTCCCTTCTGGACAGGCTGACACGGGCAGGCCGGAGTTTTTCCTGCGCCGGTGAAGGGCTGGGAAAAGTTTTCCCCAATTTGTCAGCGTAGCGTATTGTAAATTATAAAGCAAATAATACAATTTGTAAAGAGGTTTCGGTAAATTCTTCAATTTTTGGGAATGTTGATGTGAACGTTTCCTAAATTTTTGGATAATCCGTTGGAAAACCTCACCAGATGCGGTATAATAATCATGTATCGCACTGCGTCGGCGCTGCGGTATGACAATTCAGAAAATGGGGTCTGCATAATGATTACCTATAAACTTTTCATGATCCGCCACGGCCTGACCGCGGCAAACTTCGACGGACGGTACATCGGTTCGACCGACCTTCCGCTCTGCCCGGAAGGCAGGGAAGCGCTGAAAAAGCTGGTCAGAACCCGCGAGTATCCAAACGTTGGACGGGTTTATTCTCCGCCGCTTCTGCGCTGCACCGAAACGGCAGGCATCATCTATCCCGGCCATACCCCTGTTTTGGTGGACAAACTGCGGGAATACTCCTTCGGTGTCTTTGAGAACAAGACGGTTGCCGAACTGGGCATGACCGAGGCCTTTAAACGCTGGTCGGACAGCGGTATGCGGGAAGCGCCGCTGGGTGGTGAGGACCGGCAGGTCTTTATCCATCGCTGTGAAGAAGGCTTTACCTGGGTGCTGGAGGATATGATGCGCAACCGGATTACCAGTGCCGCTCTGATCTGCCACAGCGGCATTATGATGAATCTGCTTGCCCGTTACGGTTACCCGCGGTTGGAACCGCTCAGATGGAAAGCTGAGCCGGGTGAAGGGTTCACTGCACTGATTACCGCGTCGATGTGGCAGAGAGCCGAGGTGTTTGAGGTGGTCGACCCGATTCCGTACCATCGCAATGACCACAGTGAACCGGCAAGCTATGGTATCTACGACGTAAACAAGGAAAAAGACGGCGACTGATACCGGCTATGGAAAGGAGCGTTTTGCGGATGAATTCGGAATATACCACGCAAACTGGCGGCGGATTCTCTCAGGACGACGGATTGGATGAGGAACAGCCCTTTGAGCCTGCACCAAGGCTTTTTCGCACGATTCGGCGGAATGCACGGCGCAGTCTGACGGCACGCTGGGGAAAAACTGCCGCCGGGTTTTTGTTCCTGTGCGGGATTGTGGCGCTGTGTATGCTGCTGCGCAGTTTGATTCTTGAAGCGCTGGGAATGGGCGGTAAGATGATTTCGCTGAATGCCGGCGTGTTGACCATCAGCCTGCCGCTGGCTGTGGTCAATCTGGCGGCGGCACTGGTGGTGATGCTGCTGATTAGCCCGTTGGGACTTGGGTACCTGCGGATGATCTACCAGATGACCGCCGGGGAAGAACCGATGCTGTCGGTTATCTTCGACCCGCTGCGAAGTGTCGCGCTGACGTTGAGAAGTATCTGGGCGGCGCTGCTGATGATGCTGATGAATATCGGCGCACTGTCGGTATGCTGTATGCCGGGTGTTATGGCAATGTTTGCGGCGCGGATGCTGCCGGGAAGCACCGGAAATGCTGCCGTTTGCCGGATTGCGCTGCTGCTGCTGGGAATGGTGCTGATTGTGATCGGCGTGCTGCTGGCGATTATGTGGACGGCAAGGTTTTTTGCAGTCGGATTTTTGCTGGCAGATGAAGATATGGGCGTGATCGAGGCGTTTAAAATCTCGCTGAGGATTTCACGCGGGTTTACCGGTGAAATTTTCATGCTGATGTTGTCTTTTATCCCGGCGGCAATACTGTGTATCCTGCTGATACCGGCAGTCTTTGTCGTGCCGTATATGACCGCCTCTTTCGGGCTGATGGCAAGGGTGCTGATTGACCGCGACCGCAAGATGCGGGAAGATCTGTCTTCCTCCGGCCCTCAGTCGGATGGAATGGCTGCTGCAAACGGATAACCAAATCAACGGACAGGTTTTTTGCCTGTCCGTTTTTTGATGCAAGGATGCAGGATTTATTCCGAAAGATTCATTTTTTACCGGAAAACCGCCTTATCATACACTTTCCTTACCGCTCATACAACCATCCGGCTTTATCACAGCCCGATTTTTGCCCGTCAATGCGTTAAATTGAAGGAAAATGCCGGTTTTTCGGGAGTTTTCAGCCTGTTTTCCCGGAGAGGACAGCATCTGTAAAAAATATTTTACCTGCGGCTTTTGAGAGAAAAAATGACTGTTTTTTTCGTACAAACTTTTTTTATGAAAAAAATCTGACGGATTTTAAAAAAAATATTGCAATTTTTTCCAAGTTGGTGTATAATGAACTCACGCGCTAAAAGCTGCTTAAATTTTAGGAGGGTTACATATGGCATTAAAAAATGAGTACCTGAAAAAAGTCCTCGCCGAGGTAGAAAAAAGAGACGCCGGCGAACCTGAATTCATCCAGGCTGTTACCGAGGTCCTCGAGTCTCTCGAGCCTGTTGTTGAAGCTCGTCCCGAGCTGGAAAAACTGAATGTCGTCGGCCGTATCACCGAGCCGGAAAGATTCATCCAGTTCCGCGTTCCGTGGGTGGACGACAACGGCAACGTTCAGGTCAACCGTGGTTACCGCGTTGAGTTCAACTCCGCAATCGGTCCGTACAAGGGCGGTCTGCGTCTGCATCCGACCGTCTGCACTTCTGTCATTAAGTTCCTCGGCTTTGAACAGTGCTTCAAAAATGCTCTGACAACCCTCCCGATGGGCGGCGGCAAAGGCGGTTCCGACTTTGACCCCAAGGGTAAATCTGATATGGAAATCATGCGTTTCTGCCAGTCCTTCATGACTGAGCTGTGCCGTCATATCGGCCCGGACACCGACGTTCCCGCTGGTGATATCGGCGTCGGCGGCAGAGAGATCGGCTATATGTTTGGTCAGTACAAACGCATCCGCAATGAGTTCACCGGCGTTCTGACCGGTAAGGGCCTGACCTATGGCGGCTCTCTGGCAAGAACTCAGGCAACCGGTTACGGCCTGTGCTACTTCACCGAAGAGATGCTCTCCTGCATGAAGGGCGATTCCTTCAAAGGCAAGACTGTCGTTGTTTCCGGTTCCGGCAACGTTGCAATCTACGCAACTGAAAAAGCTACCGAGTTGGGCGCTAAAGTTGTTGCAATGTCCGACTCCAACGGTTATATCTATGATGCAAACGGCATTAACCTCGACGTTGTCAAACAGATCAAGGAAGTTGAGAGAGGCCGTATCAAAGAGTACGCTGCCCGTGTTCCCGGTTCTGTTTACACCGAAGGCTGCAAGGGTATCTGGACTGTTAAGTGTGATATCGCACTGCCTTGCGCAACCCAGAATGAGCTGGACGAAGAGTCCGCAAAGATTCTGCTTGCAAACGGCGTAATGGCAGTTGCAGAGGGCGCAAACATGCCTTCTACTCCTGGTGCAATTGAAGCATTCCAGTCTGCTGGCATCCTGTTTGCTCCTGCAAAGGCTTCCAACGCTGGTGGTGTTGCTACTTCCGGTCTGGAAATGAGCCAGAACTCTCAGCGTCTGTCCTGGACCTTTGAAGAGGTTGACGCTAAACTTAAAAACATCATGGTCACCATCTTCCACGATGCTTACAATGCTGCTAAGAAGTACGGCATGGAAGGCAACCTCGTTGCTGGTGCAAACATCGCTGGCTTCGAGAAGATCGCCGACGCTATGATCGCACAGGGCGTCTGCTAAGGTGCGGTGTCCGCACTGACTTGATGCCGGGGTTTCAATCTCCCAGATAATGCTCAGCAGTTAAAAGCTTCGATCTCCATCCTGCGAGCAATTCTGCTGTGGCGCGGTGTCCGCGCTGACTTGATGCCGGGGTTTCAATCTCCCAGATAATGCTCAGCAGTTAAAAGCTTCGGTCTCCATCCTGTGAGCAATTCTGTGGATTGCTGTGATCCGCTCGGTCGCGAAAGTAAACACATGCTTATGAAGGGCGTTGTTCCAATAGGAACAGCGCTCTTTTCAATTGTTGGGATATTTGCGTGATAGGAGGATAAGAAATCCGAGTGGACAGGTACTGAGCCGCTATTGTACATGGATGGGATTTTTGCTATAATAGTGGAAAAGGCGCTGTTGGGAGGGGGAGCGATGAAAAGCAAAAAGAAAATTGCAATCCTGACGGCAGTACTGGTCGGTATGGTGGTATTGGCTGGTAGTATTTTTGCTTCCCGGTATCAGCGCACATCTGATGAGCGGCTGCCGGACAGGTATGGTACAGAAATTGCCCGGCTGCAAAGCTCAGAGGACAAAGACGGCGACGGTATCGACGACCAGACGGATATTTTACAGGGTGCGCTCGCGTATGTCAGCACCCATCCCAAATATAAAAGCCTGTATTATCAGACCGGTTATCCGGATGATGGTTATGGCGTATGCACCGACGTTGTCGCATATGCTCTTAAAAATGCCGGATATGACCTGATGGAGCTGGTTGCGCAGGATATCGAAAATAATCCCGACGGGTATGATATCGACCAGCCAGATCAGAACATCGATTTCAGACGGGTGCGGAACCTGAAGGTTTATTTTGCGCATACGGCAATTCCACTGACGACCGAACTTTCTGAGCCTGAGCAGTGGCAGGGTGGCGACATCGTCATTTTTGAGAGCCATATCGGGATTGTATCCGACCGCAGAAACGCGGACGGTATCCCATATGTAATCCATCACAACGACCCGTTTCAGAAAACCTATGAACAGGATATCCTCCAAAGCAGAGAGGATATCGTCGGACATTACCGCATATCAGAATAAGGGGGTAAGGAAGTGTCATATCAGGCCGAAACCATGTCTTTGACGGCTAAGTCCAAACTGTACGAGCATCAAGGCATGATTTTTAAAGGAAAAGTTGACTGGTGGTTTTACGGCATCATGATACTGATTGCCGTGATTCTGGTTCCGATTATTGTATCGGCATTTATGGATGGCATGACGGGAGCAGCTGTGGTTGACCTGCTGGTTCTGGGCGTGATTGAGGGATTTTGCGGGCTGATCGTCGGGAGAAATTATGTGCGGATGGAAAGCGGCGGACTGACGATTGTTTTCGGGCTGATACAGCTGCCGATACGTTACAGCGAGGTGACCGCCATTTCCGAAACGCACAATATGTTATCATCGCTTGCCGCGTCGCTCGACCGAATTGAGATACGATATGGGAAAAATGGATGTGTCATGATTGCGGTTGTGGAAAAGCAGGCGTTTATCGCTGAAATGAAAAAGCGCTGCCCGGATTGTACCATCGGCGGCTAAACTGCGCAATAATACCGAAAAAGGCGTCTCTCCGAAGTTGAGAGGCGCCTTTTGAATTTGGGTGCATCATCAGTCTGTTTTTTGAACCAGCTGATGAAAATCATCGATCATCGATTGCAGCGTTATCGATTCCATTGTCTGCCTGATGGCATCCTCAATCTGATGATAGGGTTTTTGCAGTACATACCCGATATTCTGTGCAATCGGGCATGTCCGGCCCTGACAGGCATGAATCCCGATCAGCTCTGAGAGTCCATCCGGTTCCAGTGCGCTGTAAATCTGGTACAGGGTGATTTCCGACGGTTCAGCGGATAATTCTGCACCGCCGGTCCCGCGTGCGACGGTAATCAAGCCGGCTTTTTTCAGACCGCTGATGACGTTGCGGATAACGACCGGATTGCATCCGGTGCTTTGTGCAAGAAGATTGCTGGTTACTTTGGCGATACCTTTTGCTTCGTGGATAAAAATCAGGCAGTGTACTGCGACAGAACATTTCATACTGATCTGCATATTGATATCCTTTCGTAAAAGAAAATGATATTCGATGTAATTCTTGACATTACATCGAATACGTGGTAAACTTCTATTTAGATGTAAACTTTGTATTTACATCTTTATTGTATCGGTCTTTTCAGAAAAATGCAAGAGGGTTTTCTGAAAAGAATATCCGCGACTGAACGTCAGAAAGAAGGCTATATGAAAGCAGTTCAAATTGCAAAATATTCCAAAAATATCCAAACCCTTTTTCACGACATTCCGGTTCCCAAGATTTCCGATACCGAAGTGCTGGTCAGCGTGAAGGCCGCAGCAGTCAATCCATTGGAACTTCTGATTCTGACCGGCAGCGTTCGGCTGATTCAGGATTATCCGATGCCGCTGACATTGGGAAATGAATGCTCCGGGATTGTTGAAAAGGCAGGGCAGAAGGTCACCGGCTTTCAGCCAGGTGATCGGGTTTACTCCCGTCTGCCGCTGAATAAAATTGGCGCTTTTGCAGAATATGTCGCAGTCGACCAGCGTGCACTTGCTAAAATGCCGGACGGGTATTCATTTGAAGTCGCCGCCGCAATCCCATTGACTGGTCTGACTGCTTATCAGGGTATCATTGAACAGCTGGAGACAAAACCGGGTGATACACTGCTCATACCGGGTGGTTCAGGCAGTTTTGGGCAGATGGCTGTTCCGATTGCAAAACAGCTCGGGCTGAAGGTAATCGTAACTGGCAATGCGCGTGCACGGGACAGCATTCTTGCACTTGGGGCCGATCAGTACATCGATTATCGAAAGGAAAATTACTGGGAAATGCTGTCCGGTGTCGATTATCTGCTGGATACGCTGGGAGCCGCTGAGTTTGACCATGAACTGTCGGTTTTGAAAGAGGGTGGCCGGCTGCTGAGCCTGCGGACCGGTCCGAACAGACAGTTTGCGGTGGATAACAACTGTCCGCCGTGGAAAAAGGCATTGTTTACCCTTGCCGGTTCCAAATATGACAAAGCCGCCGCAAAACAGGGAAAGGAATATCGTTTTATCTTTGTCCGCGCGGATGGCGGACAGCTTCGGAAAATTACCGAAATCGTGGAAAAAAATCAGATCATGCCTGCTGTTGACCCGCATGTCTTTTCGCTTGAACAGGCAGACCAGGCTTTAAAGCTGGTTGCGGACGGGTCTGCGGTCGGTAAGGTACTGATTCAAATATGACAGGAGGAATTGTAGATGAAAGTGTATCAGATCAGTTTCAGCCCGACGGGTGGAACAAAAAAAGCCGCAGATATTCTGACAGGTGCTTTGAATGGGGAAACTGAGGTGATTGACCTTACGAATGCCCACGGTAATTTTGGCAGTGTTGCGCTGACCAAAGAGGATATTGCCGTGATTGCGGTTCCGTCTTATGGCGGACGGGTACCGGGGACTGCAACTGAGCGCCTTGCAAAAGTACATGGCAATGGTGCGCGTGCAGTGCTGGTCTGCGTGTATGGCAACCGTGCCTATGAAGACACACTGGTGGAAATGCTGGACACCGCCAGACAGGCAGGCTTTAACGTAATTGCAGCAGTTGCGGCGATTGCGGAACATTCGATTGCCCGTCAGTTTGCAGCCGGCCGCCCAGATGCCGAAGACAGTAAGGTACTCGCTGGATTTGCAGCCCAGATTCAGGCAAAGATTACCGCTGGGGATACCAGCGAGCCTGCTTTGCCCGGTAACCGTCCCTATAAAAAATCAGGCGGTGCCGGAATGGTCCCCAAGGCCACCAGAGATTGTGTCGGGTGCGGTATCTGTGCGAAGGAATGTCCGGTTGGGGCGATTGATGCGCAGGACCCCAAAAAGGTGAACGGCAATGTCTGTATTTCCTGTATGCGGTGCGTTGCGGTCTGCCCGCATTCTGCACGGAAGGTCAATCCGGTCATGATGACTGCGGCTTGCGTGCAGCAAGATGATTATGCTATAATGAAACCAGATAACAGCTGCGGCTGTCATCTCATTTTTTGGAAATATATAGAGGTGTGCAGATGGTTGATTATCGAAAACTGTCCTGGAATGAGATTGACAGAAAATTATTTGATAGGTTTGTCCGCTACCAGGTGGTAACAAAATGCTGGCGGAACGAGAACGGAAAATGGATTGTCAAAGATGTACCGTTCATTGATGATTGGTCAGAAAATGACTATCAACAGTTGATAATTCAGCTGAGGGAATTGCTTGCATCCGGTGGGATTATTTATGGTGCGTTTTATAACGGAAAGCTGAAAGGGTTTGCGTCGGTAGACGCCAAAAAGTTTGGCAGCAATAGTCAATACCTCGACCTGACCAATATCCATGTATCGGAAGATATGCGCGGGTGTGGTATCGGAAAACGACTTTTTCTCGCCGCGGCGGAATGGGCCAGGAATATGGGCGCGGAAAAATTGTATATTTCAGCGCATTCCGCAGTGGAAAGCCAGGCATTTTACCATGCAATGGGCTGCGTGGAAGCAGAAGAATACAACAGCCGGCATGTACAAGAGGAACCGTTTGACTGCCAGTTGGAGTATATATTGTAATGGTTGTATCATTGTGGTGGGCGACAGCTTATAAGCTGCCGCCTTTTGTTTGGCCGAAATCCTGTCTGCACCGGAGAGACTGTCGATACACCCAAAAAAGGTCAGTGATCGGTTGGTGACTGGAAAAAGATTTCGCGGCCCTGATATTCACTTTTGATAATCTCGAACATCTCTTCAGGGGATTCCTGGCACTCGTTTTGCAGCCACATTTTAATGATTTTAGTTAAGCCACTTTTGAAAAACTCTATGTGATAATCAATGAACCGGTTTTGAAAATGCTTTTTTGCCAGCTCGGTATCGTACACTAAGATTTTATAATTGTTATCATACCCGAGCTTAAAATAAGTCCGGTAAAACAGCTGATTTTCCCTGATATGGCGGAACAGTTTCAGATAATCGTTACTGTTGAATCCGCTTGTCCGTTCCTCATGATACAAATATAACAGGTCGTTTTCCAGCTTGTCCCGGATAGAGTCGGCCAGGTCATAGACGTCGGTATAGTTGGCATAGAAGGTGGTACGGTTGAGCTGTGCCTGTTTGCAGATATCGGACACATGAATCTCGCTTAGTTCTTTGGTTTGCAGCAGCTCGATAAACACCTTTTCGATTTTTTCGATGGATTGTCTTTTTCGTTTGTTGTTTGCGGTATTCATAAAAACTCCATTATCTCAACACTTCTGAGAAAATTGATGATTGTTTTGGGAATATAAGTGTATTATACTATAATTGCTTTAAAACAACAACAGTTGATTTAATCAAAAGTGGAGGTGTTTCTTATGAAAAAGAGCAGTTTTGTCGCGACGATGCTTGGAACATTCAGTGGGATGCTGTTTGCGTTGGGAATGTGTATGGCGTTGATTTCTGAATGGAATCTGTTTGTCCCCGGGATTATATTTGGTGGTTTGGGAATCCTGATGGGGTTGGTCACTGTGGGCATATGGCGGAAGATGGAACATAAACAGCCGCTGCGCCTTTCGGGAAAAACGGTTTTGACGGTGATGGTTGCAATCCTGGGTGTTTTGGCATTGGGGATTGGAATGTGCTTTTGCATGGTATGGGGCTGGATGATTGCCGGAATAATCATCGGTATGGCTGGAATTATGGCGCTGCTTTGCCTGATCGTCATCACCAGAGGCATAAAAGAATGAATTTGCTCCGGACTGCGGAAACCATAGTCGCGTTTGGAAAATCAAAGGCGGGAAACCATTATAACCGGGTGCTGATGTCGGCTGTACTGTCGCTTGTCTGCAATTTCCTGTATGCCCTTTATCACGGTGT
>DVLW01000228.1 GCA_018715285.1 Candidatus Faecivivens stercoripullorum
TTTCAGCTCAGGTGAAACGACCATATTCATCTGGTCAGGAGTCTGCGGAAGGGGAGCATCCCGACGGATGGTGCCAAGGGTATGGCTGAGAATTGCTTCATCCCGATGTTCGTCGATCAGCTTTTTGATACGCGGTGTAGTTTTCAGTTCATCGAGGTGGTCGAGGATATACTGCAAACTGCCGTACTCCCGAATCAGCGTACCAGCTGTCTTTTCACCGATACCCTTTACACCGGGAATATTGTCCGAAGCATCGCCCATCAGCGATTTGATTTCAATCAGCTGAATTGGTTCGACGCCGTACTGTTCCCGAATTGCATCGGGTGTCATCACCAGATCACCCTTGTTAGTCGCGAGGTTGACCGATACCGTATCGGATACCAGCTGCAATGAATCCCGGTCGCCGGTTGCGATCACACAGCTTGCCTGATGTTCCTCCGCCCATCTGCCGACGGTACCGAGGACATCATCCGCTTCCCAGCCTTCCAGACCGATGACATTTCCGCCTGCCAGCTGGACGAATTCTCTTCCCAGAGGCATCTGTATCCGCAGTTCATCCGCCATGGGAGAACGTGTGCCTTTGTAATCCTGATACATCTGATGGCGGAAGGTTGGGGCGTGGACATCGTAGGCCGCGATGATGACATCCGGCTGATAGGTTTTGACCAGCTTCTGATAGGTTTTTGCAAAACCATAAAGTGCATTGGTCGGTGTTCCATCTTTGGCTGTCAGTGTTCGTATCGCAAAAAAAGACCGGTTCATCAGACTGTTGAAATCAATCGCCAGTATTTTCATGATTGCTCCCTTCCGCGTCTTTCGCCGGGCTGTGAGAAAAGACAGTTGACGAAAAACATCCTATCGTTTATAATCTAAATAAGTATACCACAGGACAGCCCATTTTACAAGGCCGGGGCGCAGCTTTCCCGTTCAGGCTGTCCCCAAAAAAAGGAGAACAATCGCATTGATCGAACAGCTTAAAATCGGAAACGTTTCAATAGATAAGACAGCAGCACTTGCACCAATGGCTTCGGTAGCCGACCGGGCTTACCGGGAAATCTGCAAGGAATTTGGTGCTTCCTATGTTGTAGGGGAACTTGCTTCGGCAAAAGCCCTGACCTATTCCGACCGCAAAACGGAAGAACTGCTCAAACCCGGTCCGCTTGAACGTCCGATGGCAGCACAGCTGTTTGGATACGACCCGGAGGATATGACAAAAGGCGCAATTTCGACCCTGCGTTTTGAACCGGATATCATTGATATCAATATGGGCTGTCCGGTTCCAAAAGTAGTTGGTCAGGGAGCAGGAAGTGCCCTGATGAAAACGCCTGACCTTGCCGCAAGGATTGTAGAAGCGGTCAAAAAGGTGGCTGGTAATACACCGGTTACCGTCAAGTTCCGCAAGGGCTGGGATGAAGACAATGTCAATGCGGTACCGTTTGCTCAGCTGATGGAGCGGGCAGGAGCAGACGCCGTTACCATTCACGGCCGAACCCGTAAACAGATGTACGCGCCGTCTGCCGACTGGACAATTATCCGGGCGGTTAAGGAAGCGGTATCGATTCCGGTTATTGGAAACGGTGATATCTTTACGGCTGAGGATGCACTGGAAATGTACCGGCAGACCGGATGCGATCTGGTCATGATCGGACGTGGAAGTTACGGTAATCCGTTTATCTTTCGGGAGATTCGGGCGCTGTTAAATGGCGAACCCAAACCGGCGCCTCCGACTGTCGAGGAAAAACTCTCTGTCATGCGTCGTCAGGTAGAGCTTGCGGTACAGTACAAGGGCGAATATATTGGAATGCGGGAAAGCAGAAGGACAGCGGCTTATTATCTCAAGGGAATGCCGGGTGCACCCAAACTGCGCAATCTCTGTTCATCGCTTACCGTTTTCAGTGACATCGACAAGGTAATTGAGCGGGCAGCGCAGCTTTCCGGCAGGGAATAAAGTTTAGTGGAGCGCATTGAAGGAAGTGAATGATGGTATGGAGCAACTGCCGTTTGATAAGAGTCTTTTGATGATATCGGTGACCGGTAACGGAGCCGGACTGATTGAAAGCCGTATGTTAAAAGAACAGGTTCCGTTTTCAACTCCTGAAGAGATGGTTTTCCGGATTCAGCAGATTTTGGATATACAGCGTCTGCCGCAGGCTGGTTCAGCACCGCGTAAATTTGTTGTCCGTCGCGGTAGTGGGCGGCTGACCAAAATGACTCCGTCGATACATGACCCGCAGCCGGCTCCCGATGCAATCCGTCATTTCTGGCTGGTTATCCGTTCCCGTAACTTTTCGGAATGGCAGGGCTTTTTGCAGGTCTCGCCGGATGGAACGACAAAACGTTTCAACAGTATTGTGGAGCTTCTGCGGCTGATTAGTCAGAATGGATTGTTGACTGTATCATAAAAAGTAAGACACAAATAAACGATACCCGACCGCATCGCCAAAAAACAGGTGATGCGGCCGGGTATTTTAATGAAAGAATATTGATTTTAAGTCTTTGCCGGGTTTTCGCAGTAGATGCAGCGATAGGTTTTATTGGGTGTCAGCTCAAAGACATGGTCGATGCCTTCTTCAATCGTGCAGATGCAGCGGGGATTCTTACAGCGGATAACATTGGTCAGGCGATGCGGAAGGGTTAGCTTCTTTTTCTCAACGATTTCGCCGCCTTTTACAAAGCAGACGGTGACATGGTGGTCAACGTATCCCAGCAGTTCGAGGTCGAGGTTGATATCGCCCTCAATCTTGATGACATCCTTTCTGCCGTAACGGGTGCTGCGTGCGTTGCGGATGAGGACGACTGTGCACTCGAGTGCATCCAGATGCAGCAGATTGTAGATTTTCATGCCGTTGCCAACCTGGATATGATCGATGATGATTCCGTTTTCAATGCTGTCGATATTGCGTGTTGTTTTCATCAGGGAACTCCTTTCGGTTACTCAGCCAGCCCAAGAAGGGTCATAATCAGTGCCATACGGACGTATACACCATTTTGAACCTGTTCAAAGTAAGCGGCGCGGGGATCATTGTCAACCGGCAGGGTGATCTCGTTGACACGAGGCAGGGGATGCAGGACGGCCATTTTTTCTTTAGCCAGCTTCATCTTTTCTTCGGTCAGGATGTAGCTGTCTTTGAGACGGATATAATCTTCCTCATTGAAAAAGCGCTCTTTCTGGACACGGGTCATATAGAGCACGTCCAGCTGCGGCATGACATCCTCAAGGGAGGTAACCTCTTCAAAGGGAATGTTTTTGGGTTCAAGTACCTCGCGGATTACATAATCCGGTACCCGGAGTTCTTCCGGTGAGATGAGGATAAAACGGATATTCGGGTAACGGGAAAGGGATTTAATCAGAGAATGTACGGTACGTCCGAATTTGAGGTCACCGCACAGGCCGATTGTCAGATTTTCCAGTCTGCCAAGTCTGCGGCGGATGGTCATCAGGTCGGTAAGGGTCTGGGTAGGATGCTGATGTCCGCCGTCACCGGCATTGATGACGGGAATGCGGGAATACATGGAGGCACGCAGGGGAGCACCTTCCTTTGGATGGCGCATGGCGCAGATGTCTGCATAACAGCTGATAACACGGATGGTATCGGCAATACTTTCACCTTTGGATGCCGAACTGGAATCCGCGCTGGAAAAACCGAGGACACTTCCGCCAAGGTTGAGCATGGCAGCTTCAAAACTCAGTCTGGTACGGGTACTGGGCTCGTAGAAAAGGGTAGCGAGTTTTTTGTAGCGGCATACCTCCCGATAACGTGAAGGGTCAGCTGCGATGGCATCTGCCAG
>DVLW01000028.1 GCA_018715285.1 Candidatus Faecivivens stercoripullorum
ATTGTCAACAAATAGCAAATACTTATATCAAATATATTGATATAGTTGAAAACTATAAATATTTCTGGTACACTAAAGATAGTAAAACACTCTGACAAATCGTTGTCTGTAAGGACAGGAGGCAGGTAAAATGGAATTGCGGGTATTGCAGTACTTTCTGGCAGTGGCAAGAGAACAGAGCATTTCCGCTGCCGCACAGTCACTTCACCTCTCACAGCCCACCTTATCCACCCAGCTTAAAACCATGGAACAACAACTGGGAAAACAGCTGTTTATCCGCGGGACAAAAGGTTCCCGTAAAGTTACGCTGACTGAAGAAGGAAAAATCCTTCAAAAACGGGCAGAAGAAATACTGGAACTGGTTCAAAAGACCGAAAACGAAATTCTGCTTGCCGATCAGCTGGTCGCCGGCGATATCTGTATCGGACTGGCGGAAACACAGGTCTTCCGTCTGTTTGCCAAAGCTGCCGGACAGCTGCGGGAAAAATATCCGAATATCCACTATCATCTTTTCAGTGGAAATGCGATGTATGTGCTGGAACAGCTGGACAAGGGACTGATTGACTTCGGGCTGGTTTATGGAACGGTTGACGCATCCCGGTATGAGTCAATCCGGATGCCCATCCGGGACAGCTGGGGCGTACTGATGCGAAAGGATGCCCCACTTGCACAGAAAGAGTCGATTTGTCCGGAAGACCTCTGGGAACAGCCGCTGATTATCTCCAATCAGAAAAGCGACGACCGGCCGCTGGAAAAATGGTTTAAAAAAGATTTCAGCCGGCTGAATATCGTTGCCACCTACAATCTTCTGTTCAATGCTACTTTACTGACCAGTGAAGGACTGGGATATACCCTGTGTCTGGACCGGCTGGTGGATACTGCCGGCAGCGGAAACCTGTGTTTCCGTCCACTGTCACCCAGTCTGGAAACAGAAGCATATCTGATCTGGAAAAAGTATCCAGTGTTTTCAAAAGCGGCTGACAAATTTCTGGAACAGCTTCGGCTTATCATTCAAAATATCTGACAGCACCTGTACCGGCATACCGGCGGTTGTACCTGCGTATACTGGGATATCAACCTCCCGGCGAAAGGAATGATTGGGTGCAGAAGATTCGGTTTGCGGGCATCGCACTGCTGGGTGCGGTCGTGATATGGGCAGGTGTCTGCTGTCTGGAGGGACCATCGGAAAATGTCCGGTATGATGGCGGTCTGGTTTCGGTTCAGTATCCCGCGTTTTCCACAGTCAGCAGTGAAGACGGTGAAAAAACAGACGCGGTTTTAACAGAAAGCAATACTATCCCAGTCCCGGAAGGTCCCGCAACCAGCGCGGCTTCAGCCTGTGTCATGACGGCTAATGGTATCCAGCTGGCTGGGAAAGCGGATACGGAATTTGTCTCGATTGCTTCCACCACCAAAATCATGACGGCTCTGCTCACTCTCGAACTGGGAGAAGGTCATCTGGATGAACCATTCAATGTCGGTGATGAGGTTAAAGTAGAAGGCTCTGCGCTGGGTATCAAACCGGGAGCAGAAGTCACACTGCGGCTGCTGGTCTGGGGAATGCTTCTGTCATCAGGAAATGATGCGGCCTCGGCTGCTGCTATCCATCTGGCAGGCAGCTTTGAGGAATTTGCACAGCTGATGAATGAACGGGCAGCGGAAATCGGGATGGAACATACGGTTTTTGTCACACCGTCCGGACTGGATGCCGACGGACAGGGCAGCTGTGCAAAAGATCTGGCACTTCTGGCATGTGAAGCCCTGCAAAACCCGGATTTTCGGGATATCTGCGAAGAAACCAACGGACATATGACAGTCGGCGGCGTGGAATACTGGATGACCAACCATAACCGTTTACTGAAAGAATACGATGGATGTATCGGCATCAAAACCGGATTTACTGATTCAGCAGGACGCTGCCTTGTTTCTGCCGCAGAAAAAGATGATGCGGTCATTGTTTCGGTAGTACTGCATGACCCGGATGACTGGGAAGATTCCAAAAAGCTGCTGGACTGGGGATTTTCCCAGCTGGAAACCAGAGAGCTTGTCTGCCAGCTGGATGATTACACCATTCCTGCCGTTCCGGCAGAAGATACGGAAGAATCTGACGAAAATGCTGCGATTTCTCCTTATACCCTGCGTCAGAGGAACAGCGTCTGCATTTCTCTTGCACCGCAGGAACAACTGACAGAAATCGTTTCACTGGTTTCCTCTCTTCCAGCCGGAGCCGCTTCCGGTACGACCGCAGGAATTGTCCAATGGGTGGACAGTCAGGGAAAAGTGCGCGGATGGTGCGCAATTGAAACTGAATAACGAAAAACAGGTGCGTACTTTCAAAGTGTACGCACCTGTTTTTATGGTTTAGAATAAGACGACTGATACACATAAAATTGGCAATTGTTACACCTACTGCATCTTGGACACAACGTTTCTGCTGTAAGCACAATTTTATAATTGCATTCTGTACAACGATAAGTTCCGGTAATTTTCACTTTATCATTTACGCTGACGAACACAACATCGTCTATAAACGGAGATAAATATACCTTATATTCTTCGAGGACCCTGTTATCTTTATCCGAATCATACATTGCATATCACCCACTCCAATTTTTAATCTCATTATACGCTCTAATCTGAATTTTGTCAATTCATTTCGAATCAAAAAATCCAAATAGTCCAAAATACGAATATAATTGAAACATATTGAAATGGACCGACTTTGAGGAGAAAAAGAATGCAATTTCAAGAAAAATTCAGGCAATTAATCGATGATCACAACATTACCCGAAAAGAACTTGCCGATCAGCTGAATGTCGCATATTCTACTGTCGGCAATTATATAAACGCGGGCCGTGAACCAGATATCGATATGCTTATTAAGATTGCAGACTGTTTTTCCATTTCAGTCGATGAACTGGTCGGCCACAGTACCAGC
>DVLW01000229.1 GCA_018715285.1 Candidatus Faecivivens stercoripullorum
CAGCCCCTCATTTTTCCGATCCTCAATCCACTGCTGAACCCCGGGAAATGGCACCGGATGATTATGGCTGGTCAAAGTGTTGTCCACGTCAAGAATAATCAGGCGAATCTGCCGCTGGGCAAAAAAACTGCCGGGAATATCCGTAATATGCTGGAAATAAGCGTCGGGATAAAACAGGGACATCTCGGAGGGCTCCTTTCGTTTTGCTGAAAACGAAAAGCGAGCCGAAAACGGCTCGCTTTATGATCGTTTATACAGCGCAAAGATTATTTGAATTTACGCTTTCTTGCAGCTTCCGATTTCTTTTTACGCTTTACGGAAGGCTTCTCGTAGTGCTCTCTCTTGCGGACTTCAGCGAGCACGCCGGACTTAGCGCAAGATCTTTTGAATCTCTTCAGTGCATTTTCAAGAGACTCGTTGTCTTTAACTCTGATTTCTGACATTCTGATTCCCTCCCTTTGCCAAACGGCAGAGGTCTAAAGGCGATGACTGCCGCCGGACGCCACAGCCAACCTCTGTTCCATACCCGCTGCACACGGCTATGGAGACCATGGTTTCCGGTTTATGACGTTCATCACATTTGTATCTCTAATTATACAGCAATGGCGGCCTTTATGTCAAGGGATTTTTCACTTTTTTCAGAAAATCTTTTTTCTTCCAAACTGCGCATCAGGATTCAGAAAAGACCCTGGTGTAAAGGTACTCCTGATATCCGTCGTAATTCTGCACTTCCCAGTTATACCGGGTACCTCCCAGCGTCGAATACAAGGTAACCCCCATCATCAGCCCGGCCTGTTCGTCCAGCCACTGCCATTCCTCACCCTGCAGTCCTATCACCTCACCGCCGGCCACCTTTTCCCAACCGGTCAGATAGGACTGTTCATCCGGGTAGCGGCTGGTAAAGGGAAGCGGCTGCTCACCATTCACCGAGCCAATCCCCTCGTAAAAGGTTTCAAAAGCCGAAGCAGGGAAAGCATTTTTCAGTTCCGCACACTGGTCCGCCATGACCCGGTAAACCGCATCAGGAACCGGTTCTCCGGAAACAACATGCTCCAGAAGAATCCGAACCGTCTTTCCGTCGACCAGCAAAACCGAAAGGGTCGTCTGCACCCCTTCTGGCATCTCCGCCGGCAGAAGCTCTGTGCAGCCTTCCACTGCATACAGTTCAGCGCCGCCGTCAGAATCTGTCTTTTGCAGGCTCCCTCCCGGCAGGCCGAGCTGTTTTTCGATTTCCGAAACGCCGCTGCATCTACCAGCCTCACCAAACCCTTCGACCCAACTCTCTGTCTGCTGCCCACAGCCTGCCATGGACAGGAAAGCGCATACTACCATCAGACAAAGAACCAATTGCAGCAATCTTTTTTTCATTTTACCCGTTCTCCCAAAAAGCATTAAAAAAATTTATTTTTTGCGTATGATTATCAATACGGCCATCACTTACAACACCAAATGTTACGTAAAATCCACCATTCACAAAATCCCCCGAAATCAAAATTCACGATCCACCATAGCTCGACAAACTCTTTGACTTTGAATATTTTGTCGCAATCGCGGGATCATAATAAAGACACTACATTGTAACGGCTACATTCTTTGGAGAGAACTCTTCCGCTG
This sequence comes from Candidatus Faecivivens stercoripullorum, assembly GCA_018715285.1. GTDB lineage: Bacteria > Bacillota > Clostridia > Oscillospirales > Ruminococcaceae > Faecivivens > Faecivivens stercoripullorum. The sequence goes on from DVLW01000229.1 coordinate 1,615, forward strand.
CATAAACAGACACCATTACAGAGTACGTAGCGCCAGTTATGAATAAAGCGCACAGGCAAGCTGACATTTTATATATTTTTTAATTCGCGTCATTGTATAACATCTTATATTTATTATAATATATATCTTTTTTCAAAAAAAGTCAAACGTTTATAATCAAAAAAGAGGGGGAAATTTTTGGATTTCCACCCTCTTTTTGACAAATTATTATTTTGCGACGATATTGACCAGTTTACCTTTGACGTAAAGTTCTTTGACAATCGTCTTACCAGCAATAGCAGCCGCGATCTTTTCCTCAGCCTTTGCCAGTGCAATCGCATCTTCCGCCGAGATATCAACCGGAACATTCAATTTTGCACGGACTTTGCCGCAGATCTGAACGGCAATCTCAACAGTAGACTCGGTGCACTTGTCAGGATCATAGGTAACCCAGTGCTGAGAAGTAATCGGAGAACCGAAGCCCATAATCTCAAACAGTTCCTCGGTGATATGCGGAGCAAACGGGTTGAGAAGAATCAGCAGGTCGCGATACTCTTTGCGGTTGATCGAACCGACCGCATCAATCTTGTTAAGCAGTCCCATCATTGCCGCAATCGCGGTGTTGTACTTCAGTGTTTCGATATCTTCCGAAACCTTTTTAATGGTCTGGTTGAACGGAACTTCCAGTTCAGGACGGTAGCTGTCACCATCGATTACGCTGTCCTGCAGCTTCCACACACGGTCAAGGAAGCGTTTGCAGCCGGCAATCGAAGAGGTGTTCCAGGGAGCAGCCTGTTCAAAGTCGCCCATGAACATCTCATAGGTGCGCATGGTATCAGCACCATAATCCCGGACGATATCATCAGGGTTGACGACATTGCCCAGAGACTTGGACATCTTGACAACCGGATGAGCGGCCATTTCACCGTACTTTTCAATCAGAGCTTTCTGCGCTTCCTTTTCAGAACCGTACTTTTCAACCAGTTCTTTCTGTTCAGCAGCAGGGAGGTTCTGGAAGCTGTGGGGGTTCAGGCCAAGAATCATACCATGACTGGTTCTCTTCTTATAAGGCTCAGAGTAAGGAACCACACCGATATCATACAGGAAGTTGTGCCAGAAACGGGAGTAGAGCAGATGCAGAGTGGTATGTTCCATACCGCCATTGTACCAGTCAACCGGTCCCCAGTATTCGAGCGCTTCCTTGCTTGCAAGCGCTTCATTGTTGTGCGGGTCCATATACCGCAGGAAGTACCAGGAAGAACCAGCCCACTGAGGCATTGTATCGGTTTCACGTTTAGCCGGTCCGCCACAGCAGGGACAGGTGGTGTTTACCCAGTCGGTATGACGTGCCAGCGGGCTTTCACCGTCTTCACCGGGTTCAAAATCGGTGATCTCCGGCAGAGTCAGAGGCAGTTCACTTTCCGGGATAGGCTGCCAGCCGCACTTGTCACACTTAACCATCGGGATAGGTTCGCCCCAGTAACGCTGACGGCTGAATACCCAGTCACGCAGTTTGAAGTTGACCTTGTCGCAGCCTTTGCCATTTGCTTCCAGCCACTCGATCATCTTTGCCTTTGCATCATTAACCGAAAGACCGTTGAGGAAACCAGAATTGACCAGTGTACCGGTTGCAACGTCGGTGAAAGCAGCTTCGTCCAGATTGGACGGAGTATTGCCCTGAACGACTTCAACAATCGGCAGACCGAATTTCTTTGCAAACTCCCAGTCACGGGTATCATGCGCCGGAACTGCCATAATTGCGCCGGTACCGTAGCTTGCCAGAACGTAGTCAGAAATAAAGATCGGAATCTCTTTATTATTTACAGGGTTAATGCCCTTTACACCGTCAAGGCAGACACCGGTCTTATTCTTATTAAGCTCGGTACGTTCCATATCACTCTTACGAGATGCTTCCATCTGATAAGCCTTGACTTCATCCGCATTTTTGATAATGCCCTTTTCCAGCCATTCGCCCACGAGTGCATGTTCCGGAGACACAACCATATAGGTTGCGCCAAACAGAGTATCACAGCGGGTTGTATAAACCGTCAGGGTATCACCGGTAGTAGTCGTGAAATTGACTTCTGCACCATGGCTGCGTCCAATCCAGTTTTTCTGCTGGGTGGCGACACGCTCGATATAATCCAGTCCATCCAGGCCATCGATCAGACGGTCAGCATACGCAGTGATCTTGAGCATCCACTGACTTTTTTCTCTGTGGACGACCGGTGCGCCGCAGCGTTCACAAACGCCGTTGACAACCTCTTCATTGGCCAGAACGACTTTACAGCCGGTACACCAGTTGACGTTCATTTCCTTTTTGTAAGCCAGTCCATGCTTATACAGCTGAAGGAAAATCCACTGGGTCCATTTATAATAATTCGGGTCAGTGGTATTGATCTCACGATCCCAGTCAAACGACAATCCCAGCGATTTCAGCTGAGATTTAAAGCGGGCGACATTGTCTCTGGTGACGATTTCGGGATGAATATGGTTTTTCATCGCGAAGTTTTCAGTCGGCAGGCCGAATGCGTCCCAACCCATCGTGTACAGGACATTGTATCCTTCCAGACGGCGTTTTCTTGCAACGACGTCCAGCGCGGTATAGCTGCGGGGATGGCCAACATGCAGGCCAGCTCCCGAAGGATAGGGAAATTCTACCAGCGGATAGAATTTAGGTTTTGTGTGATCAATTTCAGCATGGAACGTCTTATTCTCGTCCCAGTAGTTTTGCCATTTTTTCTCAATGGCCTGAAAATCGTAGATGCTGCTCATTTTTCTATCATTCCTTTATCGGGGTTTTCCCCAGATTTGCAAAAATCAGTTTGCTTTCAGAAGGTGGGAGATATCGATCTGCTCGCCGTCTGCCCACAGACGTTCCAGATTGTAAAACTCTCTGGTTTCCCGCAAAAAGACATGCACAACCACGCCCGAATAATCCAGTACAATCCAGTTTTCCGAACGGTAACCTTCGGTTGCATGGGGTTTGATGCCTTTCTGAGAGAGCTGATATTCCACTTCGTCAGCCAGCATTTTAACCTGGGTATTGCTGCTGCCGGCAGCGATTACAAAATAATCGGCAATGATCGTCAGATCTCCGATACGGATTGCGCGAATATCATCAGCTTTTTTGCTGTCCAGAATCTGGACAACTGCTTCCATCAGTTCTTTGGATTCCATTTGCTGTAACCATTCCTTTCATCCCGAAAAACCATCATCCATCAGGCAGCGTCAGAGACTTCTTCTTCCTCCTCATCATTGCCGCCCAGCAGATCGGTTACGGTCGCAGAGTTGTCATCATAATAATCAACGGTATTTGCCACTTCTTCAACCGAAAGTTCCGAAGCCGGTACGTCATCCGAATAGGGCCGGAAATGTTCATTGAGAAGGTCAGCCAGTTCCTCTTTATGCACACTCCAGATCGACTGACCATTATAAGCAGTCGCAGTCTGGCCGGGAACCATATAAAAGCTCATATTGTCAGTATCCATTTTCAGGATTTCCTGTACCAGCGACAGTGCGGTTCCAACCGACAAATCGGTCGAAACGTTCTCCATTACAACACCCGAAAGGCTTGCAAGTTCCGAACCGGACAGTGATTTCATCTTGCTGAAAAGTCCGGCCAGGAACTGACGCTGAGCATTGATTCTGCCGATATCGCCGCCGCTGCGGGAATGCCGTTCACGGACAAACTTTTCTGCTTCAATACCCGACAGGACATGTTCACCGGGCGAGAAGGAAACGCCTTCCAGTGTAAAGGATTCCTCGATGGTTACCGGTACACCGCCCATGGCGTCAACGATTTTAATAAATCCGTCCATATCCACCGTGACATAATGGTCAATCGGCAGCGAAAAACGGTCATAGATAACCTCAGCAAGACCATCTATATTGCGTGAACCATAAACAGCGTTGATCTTACCGGTCGAAGAAACATTGGTTCCCACCCAGGTATCACGCGGAATCTGGAGCGCCTGTACCGTTCCTGCGCCAAGATCAATCTGTACCACCATAATAACGTCGGTGAGCTTACCACGGGAGACACCCGCCGAAGCGTCGGTTGTATTATAGTCAATACCGGCAACCAGGAAATTGACAACCTGATTCTGCTGGCTAACCGGCGTTTTAATTTCCTCATCAATAACGGCACTGCTTGTCTGAACAACGGTACCGTCCTCATTTGTCGATTCAACGACCTCAGCCAGCGGCGTCCAGTTCATTACCGAAGTATACCCTGCAAGCAAAACCGAGCTGACAATCATCATAATCGACAGTGCCAAAAGGAGGCCATTTTTCACTCCCATTGGTGTTTTGGTTTTCTGACTCTTTCCCTTTGCCATGCATCCATATTCCTTTCCAAACTCACAGCTTTCAGTCAATCGACATGAATTCCACTTCTCACAAGTTCATCATAGCAGGCCAGCGAATCAGGATGGAGTACCCGACATTCTTTTACCAGGTCAGAAATCAGAAATTTCATCGAATAAAGCATTCCCTCATCGAGCGACTGATCCACAATTTTCCGGGTCTTTTTGACATCGGGATAATCGCGGTCAGCACTGGTCAGGTCAGCCAGATAGACAACCTTTTCCAGCAGTGACATTCCCGCGCGACCAGTTGTGTGATATCGAACCGCATTGAGGACTTCTTCATCCTGGATATTCAGTTCCCGTCTGATATACGCTGCGCCGGCGATTGCGTGCCAGAGCTGCGGGGCACACATGTCCGCATATAATAGGATTATACCAGAATCCTCAATGAATTGCAACATTTCTTTTGGTTCAACATTTTTCATAATATCGTGCAAAAGTCCCGCCAGTCTGGCCCGGGTCACATCCGCACCAAACCGTTTGGCGAGCTCAACTGCCCGGTTCATCACACAGATGGAATGTTCATATCTGGAAGGTTTGAGCCGGCTGCGTACCAGCGCTTCATATTCTTCCCACGGAATGAGTTCCGGCTGCCACATGACACATCTTCCTCTCATATTCTTTTCTTATCACGGCTGCTGATACAGATGATTTTCCCGGATATAGTCGGCAACCGGCTGCGGTACCAGTTTTTCAAGGGAACGTCCTTCTTTTGCCGCCGCACGCACCTCAGTTGAAGATACCGGAAGCGGTGTAATCCTGACGAGTTCGGTATTTCCAAGGTCTTTTGCCGCCTGTTCCAGCCGCTCATATTCGCCCTCATCTCTGGCGGCGGCGATCAGACGGGCACCCGAAAGGATTTCTTCCCAGTTGCGCCATTCCCGAAAAGAGAGCAGCATGTCTGCACCCATAATCAGCGAAAACTGGTCATCCGGATATAATTCCCGCAACAGCCGCAGCGTCATATAAGTATAGCTTTTCCCTTCTCTTTGCAGTTCAAAATCCGAAACCTGTATTCCTTCCATTCCCATAGTTGCCAGTTGCAGCATTTCAAACCGTTTTTTTCCATCAATTAGATCAGGAGCCTGTTTATGAGGCGGCGTCCGGTCGGGCATCACCAGTATCCTGTCCAGCAGCCCAGTCTGCATAACTTCCCGCAGCAGATGGACGTGCCCCAGATGCACCGGATTAAAGGTACCGCCGTAAATTCCAATCCGCATCCCGATCAGTCGTCCAGATTGATAACCGGCTTTTTGGGATTGGGTTTATAAAGGGTGATGCGGGTTCCCAGAACCTGGACAACATCGCATCCGACATTCTCGGCGATTTCAGCAGCAGCCTCTTTCGCGGTGTACAGACTGTTTTCCAGTACACGGATTTTAATCAGTTCTCTTGCCAGAAGCGCTTCTTCTACGGCTTTATAGGTCTGTTCGGTAACGCCGCCCTTGCCAATCTGCATAATAGTTTCCAGCGAGTTTGCCATTGCGCGAAGTTTTGCTCTCTGTTTGCTCGTCATATCTGTTTTTCCTTTCTGTGATAACTGTGATTTCTTACATTACAGAATGGTTTCCATTCCGTATTTCTGCGGCTTGAGTCCGCACTTTTCATAAAATTTTCTTGCACTCTCGTTACATGCCCAGACATTCAGGGTGACATTGTAGCAGCCGCTTTTCTTTGCGAAGGACAGGACGTATTCATACAGGCCCTTTCCGATATGCTGGCCTCTGGCGTTTTCATCGACTCACAGATCGTCAATATATAGCGTCTTGACATCGGTCAGAATATTGTCCCCAATTTTCTGCTGGAAAACACAGAATGCGTATCCAAGTACCTCTCCGTCTTCATCAACTGCGGCAAATACCGGACGGCTGTCATCCTGCAAAATTGCTTCCAGTTCTTCATCCGTATATTTGCGGGCACCTGCCTTGAACAGGTCGGGTCTTCCCTGATGATGAATCATCTCAACCTGAAAAAGCAAACGGTGCAGGCCCGGAATATCTTTCTTGATCGCTCTTCTGATTTCCATATACGTCCAATCCTTTCTCCTTTTTATTTCTGTTCGCTGCCCGATTCGTTTTCAATCGTAATCTGGCAGGCTTTCATCGCATTCAGCGCGGTACGATGACTCTCCGGTGTCACACCTGCACAACAGGCCGCATCCACCGCAATTTCTGTCTCAGGCAAAAATGCCTTGAGCAGCAGCGCATTGGAAATCACACAGATATCAGTGCACACACCAACCAGTGTGATTTTCCGAATATGGTTTTCCCTGTCTGCTGCCCGCAGCACCGTTCCCAGTCCTACTGAACCAAATGTACATTTATCCACCGGCTGTTCTTTGCGAACCACTTCCAGTTCCGGGCAGAGTTGCCAGCCGTCTGTATTACGCACACAGTGAACAACCGGGAGATTTTTACCTTCCTGGGTATCCAGATAATTTTCTTCATGGGTATCTCTGGTAAACAGCACCCGTCCATCAAACCTGCGTACCTTTTCGACAACTTTCGGAAGGACAGCCACAGCCTCCGGACTTCCCAAAGCGCCTGTAACGAAATCGTTCTGCATATCCACAACAATCAGAATATCCTGCATTGCAATCCCTCCCAAGTCAGCTTAAAAATGCCATTCATAATAGTACCAGTCTCCGGTGATTTTTTCAGTATAGAACCAGTTGTCACCATCCGCTGCACTTTTCATCCCGACAGTACTGTCTTTAACTTCGACCAACGTATAGTCCGAAAAGTCAACCATTCCATCCGGCGACCAGTAAAACCCATAATAAGACGTCTGAGAACCGAATCCGGTTGCATCTGTCTGATAGTTTACAAACTGTCCGCCGTCTGAAAGACTCTCAACTGTCGCCGTA
>DVLW01000230.1 GCA_018715285.1 Candidatus Faecivivens stercoripullorum
GAATAAAAAAGGTTTTATAATGATAGTGTCATATGCAGAGTAGGATGGTAAGCGCTAAGTGCCTGCGGAACGGGGAGTTGTCGGCAGGACGAAAAGCAATTTGCTTGTGGTTTACCTTCCGCATCCCGCTGCAATGGATTTTGAGGCAGGCAGCTAAAGTCCTCACCCCGAATTTCATTGAAGCAAATTTATGGAAGGAGGAGCTGCTTATGTCTATTCGTGGTTTTTTTCATTACATCTGGCGGAAAACCGTTGCGGTTTTTGCTGACTATCCAAAGGTCTTTACCGGCCTGTCAGGAAACATACGCGCCTCAGCCGCTGAGCTGTGGAACGTCCGCTCACTGTGCGGTATGGCTCTGATGCTGGCGTTGGGAGTCGTCGTAGATCAGTTTTCCTTTTATGTCGGTCCGATCAAAATTGGTGTAGGCTCGATCATTTCGGCAATGCTGGGATGTTTTTACGGTCCGGTTGCAGGCGGATTTGCAGCCGGTACGGGCGATTTGATTAAATACCTCGTCCGTCCGACCGGAGCCTTTTTCTTTGGATACACCCTCAACGCGATGCTTGGTGGCATGTTCTATGGTCTGTTTTTATACAAGGCCAAAGCAACTCTTCCAAGGGTCGTTTCCGCCAAACTGCTGATCAACATTGTTGTCAATGGTCTTTTGGGCACGCTGTGGTATTCGATGCTGTATGGTAAAGGATTCAATGCGATTTTTGGCGTCCGTATGTTGGCCAATCTCGGCAAAGTCCCGGTAGAATCGATTGTACTATTGATTATCCTGCCGGCATTCATTACCGTACTGCGCCGCGCAAAAGTGCGGCTGTAACCTGTGCTGCTGAAGACCGCCGAACAGCAAAAAAGAAAGGAATCTCCTTATGAACGTCATTTTGATCGGAATGCCGGGTTGCGGCAAAAGCACCATCGGCGTTGTTCTTGCCAAAACGCTTGGTTATTCATTTATTGACGGCGATCTGCTGATCCAGAACCAGACTGGAAAACGTTTGCAGCAGATTATCGATTATGATGGACTGGACGAGTTTTACCGTATTGAAAACGAAGTCCTTTCCGGAATCATCTGCGACCGGACTGTCGTTGCTCCCGGCGGAAGCGCAGTCTATTATCCTGAAGCGATGGCACACCTCAAAGAACTGGGTGCAGTCGTCTATGTTCAGCTCTCCTGCGAGCATGTCAAAGAACGGCTGGGCAACCTTGCGACCCGCGGCGTATGCGGCGCAAAGGACAAGACTGTCGAACAGCTGTATGAGGAACGGGTTCCGCTGTACGAAAAGTACGCAGACTTCATCGTCAACTGCGACAATGGTTCCATTGCTGAAAACGCGGAGAAAATTGCACATCAGCTTTCTCTTGCATTGCTGTAATTTGTTCGGAAACTGAAAACCTGGAGGATGGTCAAACATCCTCCAGGTTTTTTATGTAAAAAAGGTTCCCCTGCTCCGGGTTAATCCGAAGCAGAGGAACCTTTTCACATATTCAGTTTACTGATAGAAAATCAAGCAAAAGGATTTTCAGTCTTGTAAGGCAGGCCAGCAGGCTGGTTGTACGCGATATCCTCAATACCCAGATAACGCAGGATGGAGAAGAGTGCTTTGCCGCAATGGCTGAATGCTACTGCGCCATGATGCGGATAGCCTTTTTCAACCAGTACATGACGGTAAAAACGTCCCATCTCGGGGATTGCAAAAATACCAATACCACCAAAGGAACGGGTTGCAACCGGCAGAACTTCGCCTTCAGCAATGTAAGCACGCAGAACCCCCTGTGCGTCGCACTGCAAACGATAGAAGGTGATGTCACTTGCAGCGATATCGCCTTCCAGGGTACCACGGGTAAAGTCAGGATCGCTGTCCTTGGGTTCAAGCAGACGATGCTGGATCAGCTGATACTTGATCGCACGGTCAGCACACATCTTGCAGGAAGGAGTATTGCCGCAATGGAAGCCCATGAAGGTATCGGTCAGCTTGTAGTTGAACTTGGGAGCGATATCTTCCTTGTACAGGTCGGCAGGAACCGAGTTGTTGATATCCAGCAGAGTGACAGCGTCACCGGTTACGCACAGACCGATATATTCGGAGAGAGCGCCGTAAATGTCAACCTCACAGGAAACCGGGATGCCTTTTGCAACCAGACGGGAGTTGACATAGCAGGGTTCAAAGCCAAACTGGGACGGGAATGCAGGCCAGCACTTGTCAGCAAATGCAACATATTTGCGAGCACCTTTATGCTGCTCTGCCCAGTCCAGAAGGGTCAGCTCAAACTGTGCCATTCTGGCCATCAGGTCATCATAGTAACGGCCTTCGCCCATTTCTTTTTTCATATCCTCGACAACTTCGGGGATACGGGGGTCACCAGCATGTTCTTTATAAGCGACCAGCAGGTCAAGCTCGGAGTTTTCCTCAATTTCAACGCCGATATCGTAAAGGCCCTTGATCGGAGCATTACATGCAAAGAAGTCCTGAGGACGGGGACCAAAGGTGATAATCTTAAGACCGGACAGACCGAGTACGGTTCTTGCGACAGGAATGAAGTCAGCGATCATATCAGCGACTTCCTCAGCGGTGCCGACAGGATACTCAGGAATATGAGCGCGGATCTTGCGCATACCGAGGTTGTAAGAGCAGTTGAGCATACCGCAGTAAGCGTCGCCACGGCCATTAATCAGGTCTTTGCCGGTTTCCTCAGCGGCAGCAGCATACATGACAGGGCCGTCAAAACGCTGTGCAATCAGGGTTTCAGGGGTTTCAGGGCCGAAGTTGCCGAGGAATACGCACAGTGCATTACATCCGGCTTCCTTAACCTCATCGACTGCCTTCAGCATATCCAGTTCATTCTCAACAGTAGTCTTTGCCTCGTAGATTTCCAGGCCCTTTGCGGCGCATGCAGCTGCGATAGCAGCGCGGCGGCGTTCAGAGAGAGAGATGATAAAGCAGTCACGGCTGACTGCAATCAGACCGAGTTTGACGACAGGAATATTCTGCATAATAAATCGTCCTTTCTGTTATGAGCGATTGCTTCAGATGATGAAGCACACTGATGTTACCTTAATAATACCATGGCAAGACAAAAAAATCCAGTCTCATTCTATTTAAAGAATATAGAATATCTCGGTGTGTGTTCGTGCACAATGACTAAACTGACAAAATCAGATTTTGTCCGAACTTCCCTTCTCCATGTCAGAAACTTCCATATAAACGGCAAATGACTCCTCGAACGTGCAACCAGCGCACTTTATGTTCGAGGAGTCATTTCTGCTCTTCAATATTCAATGGTCTTTTCCTTTCTTTCCAGCATTCTGGAATCAACTTTTTTTCTGCTTTTTTCGTTCAATAAACCTTGGAGGATCTTTCGAAATTCGCAGTTGAACTGAAGCTGCAATTTATGAAACTGCATCGCTTTTATTCTGACCTTCTGTTACGCAGGATTTGGAATAATCTGTCTGATTCTTTATTCAATGGCAACTGCTTAAATCTGTACAACTATTGTCATATAGATTTCATTGTAGTAACGATTCAGGCGGATTTTCATTATCATCACATTTTCATTTTGAACATTTCAACTTCATTTTCAGTTTTCTAATTTATCTGTACATTGATCTGATTTTATTGTTCACTGAGATATTTATCTTTTTTCAGTAACTTAAAATCCCACCGCAATTTCAAATTATCTGATTATCAGAAAAACCTTTTCAATGATTCAATCTTTTCAGATATCTGTCAGTCAATCAATTGAAATCTGTCTATTCAGTTTCTGCTCAATTTTATTATTGTGACGATAAACTGATTTTTATTTTCAGCCTTTATTTGCATTTTCATATATCTTCTGATTTTCATCTGTTTTTATCAATCACTTTTCAATTTAAATCCCACCGTAATT
>DVLW01000231.1 GCA_018715285.1 Candidatus Faecivivens stercoripullorum
CCGGCAGTCGTTTCGGCAAGTGTGCCGAACATCCGGAAATTCACAGCATTAATCTCTTTTAACAGCATGGCTATCCCACCTTTTTGCTATCCACACAGGTTCAGCTATCCTGAACCGGCTGCGGATAAAAATACATAATCTTAATAACCCGGAATATAAAACAGCAAAATCTATAAATTCAGTTACTCGCCGTTCCCGGCCTGTTATCCCATTTCCGAATTTATTTAACGGAAAAGAGAATACCAGTAAAGTTTTATTATGGTTATATACTATCCTATTTTTCCTGACATGTCAACCACTTTTTGAAAAAACGCATATTCATGCACCCTCAACTGGCCTTATCCATCCCGGCCGCTGCCACCCGAACCGATACATCCGGTTCCCGGTGCGGGCGAAACAGTGCGTCAGTCAGCCCAGAAAGCACCGGCGCAAACAGAACGCAGCACAGAATAAACAGCATGTCGCTGAGTCCGAGCGGTACCGTCTCCAGAATCGCTGCAAAAGGCGGAAACCAGACTGACAACGCCATTACCAGTACAGAAACGCATACCGCGCCAATTAACCGGACATTTCCCAACGGGTTGAGCTTCCACAGACTGACCCGTTCACTGCGGCATTCAAATACATGGAACAGCTGGCAGGAAACGAGTGTTACAAATGCCGACGTTCTGGCAAGTGCCAGATCACCCATCCCAAGAAAATGACTGAATACAAACAGTGTCGTCAATCCGATCAGACAGCCTCTGAACAAAATCTTTCCCAGCAGTCCGCCTGCAAATATACTCTCTCCTGCACTCCGCGGCGGCCGGTCCATCAGTCCCTTTTCCGCCGGTTCCAGCCCCAGCGCAATCGCCGGCAATCCATCGGTCACCAGATTGACAATCAGAATATGAATCGGCATCAGGACAACCGGCATCCCCATCATAATTCCCAGGAACATCGTCAGTACTTCACCAATGTTACAGGACAGCAGATACCGGATAAATCCGCGGATATTCTGATAAATCGCCCGTCCTTCCTCTACCGCGGCAACCAGCGTCGCAAAATTATCATCCATCAGCACCAGATCAGATGCTTCCCTTGTAACATCAGTCCCGCCAAGCCCCATTGATACACCGATATCCGCTTCCCGAACGGCAGGCGCATCATTGACACCGTCGCCGGTCATGGCGGTAATATGTCCGGCAGCACGCAGAGCACGTACGATCATCAGCTTGTGCCGCGGCGAAACACGGGCAAAGACTGTTGTCTTCATAATCGCACGGCAGCGTTCCTTTTCGTCCAGCCGGTCAAGGTCGGCGCCGGTCATAATGCCGTCTCCTTCATGCCAGATACCGGTCTGGGCAGCGATTGCGCGTGCGGTCAGCTGATGGTCGCCGGTAATCATCACCGGGCGGATACCGGCCTTCCGGCAGAGCCGAACTGCTTCCCGAACCTCTTTTCTGGGTGGGTCGATCATCCCGGCAAGGCCGAGAAAAATCATATCCTGTTCAGCTGACTCACCTGTCGGTTCGCCATCAGGCAGCGGACGCATGGCAGCTGCCAGTACCCGCAGACCACTTGCCGCCATCTTTTCTGTCGCCGCAGTAATTTCCCGGCGGAGTTTGCTGTCCAACGGAAGAACCTGTTCACCCATCCGGATATGGCTGCATCTGGAGAGCAGACAGTCACAGCCGCCTTTGCACAGCAGCATTCTCCCCTCACCAGTTCTGACGATAATACTCATCCGTTTACGCACTGAATCAAACGGAATCTCACCTACACGACGGTATTCTTCCGCCAGCTGCCGCCTGGACAGTCCGGCTTTCGCTGCCGCACCACAAAGAGCTGTTTCGGTCGGGTCGCCGGTATAACTTCCATCCTTCCCCACAATAACATCACTGCACAGAGAAAATACGATCAATGCCATCTTTCCGACAGGATTTTGCAGCGGGTCATCCGGTTTACCGCCATGGGAAAAAGCAGCGTTTCCTTCACCGACTTCCCAGTATTCCCCAGCAAGCCACAGTGCACTGACCGTCATACGATTGGTGGTCAGCGTGCCGGTTTTATCGGTACAGATTACATCGGCACATCCAAGTGTCTCAACTGCCGAGAGTTTGCGCAGCAGCGCATTCCGGGAAACCATTCTCCGTACCGCCAGTGCCAGCGAAATCGTGACAATTGCCGGCAAGCCTTCCGGTACCGCCGCAACCGCCAGACTGATACCGGTCATCAGCATATTCCGCAGGTCCTCTCCCCGAAGGACACCAGCAACAGATACCAGCGCACAGATAATCAGGCAACCGATCGCGACATATTTTCCCAGCTGGTCCAGTTTCTTTTGCAGCGGCGTCTGTTCATCGGGAATCTCCGCAAGCATCCCGGCGATTCTTCCCATCTGGGTTGACATACCGATTGCACAGACACGTGCAACGCCTGAACCTGCAACGGCTGTCGTCCCCATATAAACCATGTCTTTCCGGTCAGGCAGGTTTTCAGGCGGTGTACTGCCCTGAAACGCGATTTTGCCACACGCAACCGATTCACCGGTCAGCATCGATTCATCTGCCGCAAGCCCGGCAGATTCAAGTACCACCGCATCTGCCGGAATCCTGTCACCTGCTTCCAGCTGGATAATATCATCCGGTACCAGATCAGTTGCCGCAATGGCAGTCAGCTCTCCATCCCGCCAGACACGCGCTTTAGGTGCCGCCATATTCCGAAGTGCATCCAGCGTCTTTTCCGCCCTGAACTCCTGTACAAAGCTCATGACACCGTTTAAGAATACAATAATGGCAATCGTCAGCGCTTCGGCATACTCTCCCGTCAACACGCTGACCACTGTTCCACCCAGCAGCACCAGTGTCAGAAAATCTTTGAATTGGCTGATAAATACGGCAAAGGGATGCACCTTTTTACCTTCTGTCAGCCGGTTTTCGCCGTATTGTTTCTGTTTTTCCGCAGCCTCCCGTCCGGTCAGTCCGCACGGCTGTTCCATCATCCGACTCATTGTATCCACCATCCTTCCGCTATCCCATGTGTATGCCGGATAGAATGGGTTTAGGTATCCAAAATCCTGAAATTCGCAAAGTTGCGGACAAAAAAACATCCCGTACAGCAGACTTGCCGTACAGGATGTAAGAAGGATATAATCTTTTCCATTTTCTGGGCGAAATATCTCCCTTGAGTCTCCCGCCTTCACACAATGTAACAACCACGTTTGCTCAGGTTGTTTTACTAACGACCGAGCCTATCGGCACATGGGCGACCGACGCGAGCAAGGGAGCGCCGCAATCCGCAGGTTGCTGCACTGCGCCGCTGCTCAGATGACAAGTCCACCGTTGACCGCCAGTACCTGACCAGTAATAAATCCGGCTTCATCCGACGCAAGATAGTAAAGGGCATTTGCCACATCCTGCACCGTTCCAAGACGCATCAGCGGTGTTTCCTCTTTGAGTCCTTCCATCGTCTCCTCATCCAGTTCCCGATTCATATCGGTCAGGATGACGCCGGGTGCCACGCAGTTGACCCGGATGCCGGACGGACCGAGTTCCTTTGCCAGCGCTTTTGTAAAAGAGATTATTGCGCCCTTTGCTGCCGAATAGGCCACTTCGCAGGAAGCTCCAACCTGTCCCCACATCGACGAAACATTTAAAATCACGCCGCCTTCATGCCGGCGCACCATTTCTTTTGCCGCCAACTTTGAACAGTAAAAGGTTCCCTTGACCGAGGTATCAAAAACCTTGTCCCATTCTTCGCTGCTCATGTCGGTAAACAGTCCGATATGGGCAACCGCTGCGTTATTGACCAGCACGTCCACCCGTCCAAACGCATTGTCTGCCGCTGCAAACAACTGCCCGACCTGTTGATGGTCGCGTACATCCGCTGTAACTGCAATCGCCGAACCGGGACGAACAGCATTATATCCGGCGGCTGCCTGTTCAATCCGCTCAGGATGACGGGCATTGAGGACAACATTGTACCCCTTTTCCCAGAACAGTTTTGCCGTCTGTTCACCGATTCCGCGCCCGGAACCGGTAATCAGAACGGTACGAATACCCTGCTGCCCGCTCATTTGGAGACAATCTGGTAGCCGCTCTGTGCAAGCAGCTGCTTGACTTCATCGGCATGTGCTTTGTTTCTGGTTTCCATCTGGAGGCTGAGGAAGCAGGAATTGATGTCCATATCGATATCACTTCTGGTATGGCGTACCGAGATAATATTGGCACCGGTCGACGCGATGATATCGCTGACATGGGTCAGTTCGCCCGGTTTATCTGCCAGTGCGATGGTCACATCCAGCAGACGGCCTTCCATCAGCAGACCTCTCGAGATAACACGGGAGAGGATGTTAACATCGATATTACCGCCCGAAACCACACAGACAACCTTTTTGCCTTTGGTATCGATTTTGCCGAACATGCAGGCTGCAACAGCAACCGCGCCTGCACCTTCCGAAACCATCTTCTGCTGCTCGATCAGCGCGAGGATAGCGGTTGCAATCTCGTCATCAGTGACGGTGACAACCTCATCGACGTACTTTTCACACAGCTGGTAGGTCAGATCGCCCGGATGCTTGACCGCAATACCGTCGGCAAAGGTGGATACGCTGTCCAGTGTCAGCTGTTCATGTTCCCGCATGGAATTATACATCGAAGGAGCACCCGCAGCCTGAACACCATAAACCTTGACCCGCGGATTGAGCGACTTGACCGCAAATGCAACACCGGAAACCAGTCCGCCTCCGCCAATCGGCACAACAACCGCATCGACATCCGCAAGATCGGTCATGATTTCCAGACCGATGGTACCCTGACCGGCGATAACGTCCTCATCATCATAGGGATGGATAAAGGTCTTACCGGTTTCCTTCTGAATCTCGACCGCACGGGCATATGCGTCATCATAAACGCCTTTAACCAGTACAACTTCAGCGCCATAGCTCTTGGTTGCCTCAACCTTGGAGATAGGTGCACCAGCCGGAATGCAGATGGTTGCCTGGATACCGTTTGCTTTTGCAGCCAGCGCTACACCCTGAGCATGGTTGCCAGCAGAACAGGCGATGACACCTGCGTCCTTTTCTTCCTGAGACAGCTGGGACATTTTATAGTAGGCGCCGCGGACCTTAAACGAACCGGTGACCTGCAAATTTTCCGGCTTGAGGTAGAGTTCACAGCCGGGAACCAACTTGGGCGCCGCGACCAGTTCGGTCGGGTGCAGTACCTTTTTCAGGATAAAAGATGCCTGATAAACTTTATCAAGTGAAAACATATTCATTTTCCTTTCTCATTCCGAAATCTGACCCGCGGGTAGTTGCAAAGGACGGCTCGAGGGAATCAGTAAATCTCCTTGTATTGTCAGGTTTTCAGGAAACCGTCATGGCCATTGCGCCGGTGCGGATCATTTCCAGAACGCCAAACGGTTTGAGCATTTCAACAAACGAATTCAGCTGCCGTACATCGCCCGACAGTTCCAGCGCCATTGCATCCTTGCCAACCTGCAAGACACTTGCATGGAAAGCATTGGCAATTGCGATCAGCTGAGCGCCGCTGGCCTCATCCTTTTTCACCTTAATCATCAGGTGTTCCCGCAGAATGACCTTGTCGGCATCCAGAATCTCGACCGAAACAACATCATACAGCTTATCCAGCTGTTTTTCTACCTGACGTGCAATCCGGTTGTCACCGCGTACGACGATGAAAATCTGGGAAACCTCAGGATTGAGGTTCTGAGCAGCGACAATACTCTGGATATTGAAGAAACGGCGGCTGAACAGCGCACAAACACGCTGCAATAACCCAGGACAGTTGTGGGCGGTAACCTTAACCAGAATATCTTTTTCCATTTTATCCCCTCCTCAGATTGTCAGCATCGGTTCCTCGACGGATTTTCCGCCCGGAACCATCGGCAGTACATTGATATCCTTATCGATCAGGCAGTTGACCAGCACCGGTTCACCGGCTTCAATCGCCGCTTTGAGTACCGGACGGATATCCTCACGGCTGGCAATCGTCATTGCTTTTACGCCAAACCCTTGAGCAAGCAATTCATAGTTGGTCTTTTTCTCCAGTGTCGTCTGGGAAAAACGCTTGCCGTAAAACAGCCGCTGCCACTGACGGACCATACCGAGTACGCCATTGTTGAAAATCAGCTCGATTACCGGGATATTATACCGTGCGGCTGTCGCAAGTTCGTTGCAGTTCATATGGAAGGAACCATCGCCCGCAGCATTGACGACAATGCTGTCCGGGTTGCCCAGCTGAGCACCCAGCGCTGCACCAAGGCCGAATCCCATCGTTCCCAGACCACCAGAAGTGACCATCTGACGGGGATGCTGGAAGGTGAAATACTGCGCTGCCCACATCTGATGCTGACCGACTTCGGTAGTGATAATTGCTTCGCCGTCTGTCAGCTCATACAGCGTCTCAAAGACCTCTTTAGGGGTAACACCGTCATCTGTCATTGCCTGCTGGGTAAGCGGGTACTCGGTCTTCCAGGCGCCAACCTGACCCATCCAAGCAGCATGATGCATCTCAGGCAGTGACTCGCACAATGCCGAGAGAATAGCCTTTGCGTCACCTTTAAGACGGATATTGACCTCTACATTCTTATTGAACTCCGCCGGGTCAATATCGATCTGCAAAATCTTGCAGTTTTTGCCGAATGTCCCGGTATCGCAGGTTACACGGTCAGAAAAACGAGTGCCGACTGCAATCAGCAGGTCACAGTCACGGATGCAGTTGGACGCGGTCTTGGTTCCATGCATACCCAGCATCCCGATATACCGCTCGCTGCGCTGATCGAAACCACCCTGACACATCAGAGAACAGGATACCGGCGCGTCTACCTTCTGGGCAAATGCTGCAAGCTCCTCTGCTGCTTCGGCAGCCAGTACGCCGCCACCGGCGTAAATAAACGGGCGTTCGCTCTTTTTAATCATCTCAACCGCTTTCAAAAACCATCCGTGGTCGGGCATCGGCGGCTGCTGAATCGGTTCCGGCTGGACCGGGGTATATTCACAGCTCTGAGCGGTGATATCCTTCGGTACGTCGATCAGGACAGGACCTTTACGGCCGGTCTGCGCAATCCGGAACGCCTCACGGATGATACCGGCGAGGTCCTCGACTCTGCGAACCAGGAAATTATGCTTGGTAATCGGCATGGTAACGCCGGTGATGTCAACTTCCTGGAAAGAGTCCAGGCCAAGCTGCGGGCTGGTAACGTTTCCGGTAATCGCAACAACCGGTACCGAATCCATATATGCAGTTGCAATACCAGTTACCAGATTGGTTGCACCAGGGCCACTGGTTGCCAGACATACGCCGACCTTACCGGTCGAACGGGCGTAACCGTCAGCTGCATGTGCGGCACCCTGTTCATGGGAAGTCAGCACGTGGCGAATCTCAGGGCATTTATACAGCGCGTCATAAATATTCAGCACCGCGCCGCCCGGATAACCAAAAATAGTGTCCACCTTCTGTTCCAGAAGGCACTGCAAGATAATTTCTGAACCTGTCAACAGCATCTGTCCAACATCCTTTCTCTGCGGTAAACTCCTCAAAACCGCGTCCGCGCAAACCATTTGACAAAAATAAAAAAAGCCTTCATCTCCTTATTCCAAAGAGATGAAAGCCGGTAGCTTCCACGGTACCACTCCTGTTGCCACGCCTTACAGCATGACCGCTCATCACGCATCCAACAATGCGCTTTCCCATAACGGAGGATTCCGGACCCGCTTACTTGTTTCCTTTCAGAGGCCAGCTCAGGGGTGATAGAAGATTTTCTTCCTTACGCTGTCTTGCACCGTCCGGCAGCTCTCTGCGGTAAATCCGAAACTTCGTCCCCATCATTGCATTTAAATATTTATACATTATTATAGGCGAATTTACTCAGGATGTCAAGACCCATTCTCACGAAAAGTTTTCCCCTATCCCGCACATTTTCGCCATCAATGCCGTACGCCGAACCCTGGAAGCTGGATTTTATTTTCCCGATGTGGTGCAGCGGCTATCCTCTGGCAGAGAGAAGCGGCCATCACTGCATTTTTGCCGTATCTGCCGCGCAGCTGCTCCACCGTCTGAAACAGCCGTTCACTGCGCTCATCTACCAGAGGACTTGCAAAAAGGCTGGTCTGCACCGGCTGTCCCTGTGGGCAGAGGTTGATTGCCCGTACCGTCACCGCACGCACCGGACGACTCCAGTCATATCTTCCGGTAAACAGCTGGTGGGCAGCTTTTGCAATCGACAGTGGCGCCAGTACCGGAACCGGTGTTTTACCCTGAAATTCAGCGTATCCCATCGACTGGTCTCTTACCGCAACCGATACGCCTTCTGCCGCCATACCAGCCGCATTGAGACGATGGCTGACATCCTGCGCCAGATGGTAAATCATCAGCCAGACTTCCTCATTATTGACCAGATCTCTCGTTGCGGTCATTCCGTGCCCGACGCTTTTGATCGGGTCGCGCCATCCCAGCGGCATGACCGGCGAACAGTCTTCTCCTGCTGCATACTCGCACAGTGCAGCACCACCTTTACCGATTGCACGGCTGACAGCATCGCGGTCAGCCATCGCAAGCTGTCCAATGGTTCTGATACCAAACTTTACCAGCCGTCTTTCGGTTGCCGGCCCTACACCCCAGAGTGTTCCTACCGGCAGCGGCCAGAGTTTCTGCCGGAAATTCTGCTGTGAAATCACCGTTACCGCATCCGGCTTTTTCAGATCAGAACCAATCTTTGCAAAAATCTTATTGAAGCTGACCCCAATCGAAACCGTAATCCCCAGTTTTTCCCGAATCTCCGTCCGAATCTTTTCCGCAATCTCCTCACCGCTGCCAAACAGCCTTGTGCTTCCCGTCACATCCAGCCAGCACTCGTCCAGCCCGTACGGTTCCACCAGATCGGTATACTGAGCATAAATCCGCCTTGCTGCCCGTGAAAAAGAGAGATAAGCATCAAAATGCGGCGGAACTTCCACCAGTCCCGGACATTTTTCATGTGCCTGCCAGATGGGTTCACCCGTCACAATACCGCACGCCTTTGCTTCCATCGACTTAGCCAACACGATACCATGCCTTTCCGCACGGGAACCGCAGACAATCATCGGCTTGCCGACAAGCGCGGGATTGAGTTTCTGTTCGATACTGGCATAGCAGTTATTCATATCGGAATGCAGGATAATCCGGCTGCTCATGAAGATTCCTCCCGAATATTTGTTCCGTTTTTAGGATATCATATTTCAGATCAAAAGTCAACGTATTTTAGAAAATTTGTTCTATTCAATTTCTGGCGTTTCTCAGTTCCTATTCCTATTTATAACGCGAAAACAGGGAACCGGCGAGAATCTTGCCCACCAGTTCCCTGTCTTTTATCTGTCATTCAATCCCTGAAAGTATCTCTCAGCCTGGCTGATACCACCAATCCTATGCACCTGCCGCTTCTTCGACGATGGCGTTCCATTCTTCCCTGTCAGAAAGATTGAGACGGTACTCCACTTCAATATACCAGCTGGCAGTTGTCTCTTTCTGAGCAGTTAATTCCCTCTGGATACTGACAGCCAGCAGCGTATATTCACTTGCATCTGCCATCATATATCAACTCCTTTTTTAACGCCAATCGGTGAGCAAAGTATAGCACTTTGC
>DVLW01000232.1 GCA_018715285.1 Candidatus Faecivivens stercoripullorum
GAACAGGAACTTTCTGAAACGCTCACCACGACAGGAACTGTTACTCTGATGGATGATATGGGCGCTGTTGTTTCCAGTGAAAACATCGAGTACGATCACAGTTCTGTCACGGTTACGGTCCCGATTTACAAGACCAGAGAACTGCCGTTGAATGTTGAGTTTATCAATGTTCCGAGAGGATTCCCGATTGAACAGCTGGGATACACCCTTTCGAGAAATACAATCCTGGTTGCATCGCCCAGCGAGACGATTGATAATGTTGACGCGATCACCGTTGGCCCGATTGATTTCCGTGAAATCGATATTGGAACGGAACTGACGCTGGATATCACATTGAACGCCGGATTGAAGAACGTTGAAAACGTAACGTCGGTTACCGTCACATTCCCGACCTATGGACTGTCAGCACGGACGCTGGATCTGGACAATTTTGTCTTTGAGAATGTTCCGGCCGGATATGATATTACGACACTCAGCGATTCGATTGAGGATATCCGTGTTGTCGGTGACTCGTCGATTATCGCTGACCTGACACAGGAAGATCTGGTTGGAATCATCGATCTGTCCCAGTACAGTCTCAGCCGTGGACGGTATACTGTTTCAGTCAAAGTTTATGTTCAGGGCAAGGTACTTGCCTGGGCAGTCGGAGAGTATTCTGTCAGTATAGATGTTGTCCCGAAGGAGACAGCTTCGGATACTGGCAGTTGAGAAAGTCAGCCTGGAAACTTTGGGCTGCTGGTTTTCCGGCAGCCCTTTGTTGTGTCAGATCATCTATAAATCAAAACACAGGAAAGGAATTTGCCATGCTGCTTATTTCTAATATTATGACACCGCCTGGAAGCGGCGATGAGGCGGCGGTTGAAAAGGCTCTTTCCAAACTGGGCATAAAGCCTGGTGGAATAAAGGAAGCCTATGTCTATAAATCATCGCTGGACGCCCGGCGCCGCGGTGAGATTCATATTGTTTCCACCGTTGCAATCCGGCTTTCAGGGGATGAAAAGCGTCTGGCGTCGCATCCTCCGCGTGGTGTCAGCTTGCAGTACCGCTCGGATGAAGATTTTACAATTCAGAAGGGGAATAAGCCCTGTTCGACACCGGTTGTTGTCGCCGGATTTGGCCCGGCAGGAATATTTGCCGCCGGACTGCTTGCCCATGAAGGGTACCGGGTAATTGTTCTGGAACGCGGCGGCGCGATGGATGAGCGGGTCAAAGCAGTCGAGTCTTTCTGGAGCCGTGGGGAGCTGGATACCCAGTGTAATGTACAGTTTGGTGAAGGCGGCGCCGGGACATTTTCTGACGGTAAGCTGACAACCCGTATCAATGACCCACTTTGCCGGTATGTGCTCGATCGGTTTGCAGAACACGGTGCACCGGCTGAAACACTGCGCCGTGCAAAGCCGCATATCGGAACCGATCTGCTCCGTGGCGTTGTCTGCTCGATGCGGGAAGAAATCATCCGCAATGGCGGAGAAATACGTTTTCATTCCTGCCTGACCGGATTGGATATCCATAACGGACAGCTGCAGGCGGTTGAAGTGAATGGCGAAAAACTGCCATGTTCTAGGCTGATACTTGCTGTCGGTCATTCGGCGCGGGATACCTTTGAGATGCTGCGTGAGGCTGGCGTGCCGATGGAATCTAAGCCGTTTTCGGTTGGTGTGCGGATTGAACATCTGCAAAAGGATATCAATCGGGGATTGTATGGTGAAATGGCAGAAAGCCCGTTTCTTCCGCCCGGAGAATATCAGCTTTCTCACAGGGAAAACGGACGGGCTGTTTATACCTTCTGTATGTGCCCGGGAGGACTGGTTGTACCGGCTGCTTCCGAACAGGGCGGCGTAGTCACCAATGGTATGAGTGAATACCGCAGAGACAGGGACAATGCCAATGCGGCGGTTGCTGTTTCTGTCAGCAGCGAAGATTTCGGCAACGATCCGCTTGCCGGGATGTTGTTCCAGCGGCAGCTGGAACAGCAGGCATTTATCGCAGCCGGTAAAAACTGGCGTGCACCAGCGGCTGATGTCGGGTCTTTTCTGGAAGGGAAAGCCGGACTCAAACTGGGAAGGGTAATGCCTTCTTATGCACTGGGTGTGGAAAAGGTCGATTTTGACCGGCTGTTTCCATCCTTTGTTACCGGAATGCTGCGGACAGGTTTGCGGGTATTTGACCGTAAACTGCCCGGATTTGCGGCAGAGGATGCCATTTTAACGGGTGTTGAAACCCGTACTTCATCGCCTGTGCGGATTCCCCGCGGAGAAGATTACCAGTCGGCAGTACGCGGCCTGTATCCATGCGGAGAAGGTGCCGGGTATGCCGGTGGAATTATGAGTGCCGCTGTAGACGGATTGCGGGTCGCAGGAGCGATTATTGCCGGATATGCGGAGTAAACTATTGTTGATGCGGCTGGCTGTGGCATTGACAGCTGTATTGCTTGTACTGACGCTGTTTGGCGGCTGTGGGGATGAGGATGATGTTTACCTGGAGGTTTATACCATGCCGGTCAACCTTGATCCTCAGCTGGCACAGGGCGAAGAAGCCGAGCTGGTGATCCGGCAGATGTTCAAGCGGCTGGTGACAGTACGGGACGGAGAAATCTGTCCGTCTGCTGCTGAGAGCTGGGAAGTTTCGGGAGATGGGCTGCGGTATACCTTTACAATCGCTCAGGAAGAATACTGGTCAGATGGTGAACCGCTTCTGGCAGAAGATTTTGTTTTTGCCTTTGAGCGGCTGTTCAGTCCTGAAACAGACAGCCCACTTGCGGAGAATTTTGCATCCGTATCCGGTGCGTCTGAGCGACTGTCCGGAGAGGAAACAGCGATTGGGGTAACGGCACCGGATGAGCATACGGTAGAATTTACCCTCAGCAAGCCGGACAATCGGTTTCTTTATCTGCTTTCAACGACGGCGGCAAGTCCATGCCGGGAGGATTTTTTCCTTTCGACCCATGGCCGATATGGGCTGACGATGCAGACGATTGTGGGGAACGGTGATTATCGTGTCACCACCTGGAATGAGAGTGAACTGCGTTTGCGCGGAGTGGCTGGTACGGCTGAGGAAGGAACTTCTATCCTGTTGTCAACAGAGACTGAGGAGCAGCGATATGCTGTCTGGCAGCTCTCTTCTGAGGATGGCGATGGACTGGTCTACGGGCTGATGCTCAACCCGGATTGTCCGCTTTTTGCAGAGAGTGGAGTGCGCAAAGCGCTGCTGTGTGATCTGCCGGAAGATATACCGCGGCATCTGCTGCCGGAATGGATGTGGCAGGACGGCAGAGAACTGGATATCCCGCAGATGGAACTGAGCGATATGCGTCAGATGTTCCAGCAGGGCGCTTCAGCAGCTGGCGGAAGCAGTGGGTATACCGTCCTTATTCCGGAAGAATCCGGGTTGTATGACGCATTTGCCGCCATTGCCCAGATATGGCAGCAGGATTTCGGGCTGTTTTTGGCGGTGGAACAATTGCCGGAAAGGGAAGTGATTGCTCGGGTCGAATCAGGGGAATACGACGCTGCACTGACCTTTTTGAATGCAGAATATGACCATCCGTCAGGCGTACTGTCTCAGCTGCTGCAAGCAGATGAAACGGCAGGAACCGGGAAGTTTTCTGAACTATATGGTCAGGCTGCTGCTGAGACCGACCCTGAACAGGCAAAAGAGCTTTTGTTTGCTGCTGAACAGACGCTGCTGGACGAAGGATTTTTTTTGCCAGTGTTTTTATTGCGGACGGAACTTTTGTCCGGACCGCTGGCCCATTCGGATAATCCCGGCGGGCGAGAGATTTCAATCTACCATCTTGTGACATGAAAAACAGATGTTTTTCATGGGAAAGGCCAATACAATGGAACATATCAAAAATCTGATAAACGGAATGCTGATCGGAATTTCCAGTATCATCCCCGGGATGAGCGGCGGAACAATGGCAGTTATTCTCGATATTTTTGACCAGATGATCGGTGCGATCAGCGGTCTGCGCCGGACATTCAAAAAGAGCGTGATTTATCTGGCACCGATTGGTATCGGTATGGTTTTGGGTGTACTGCTTCTTTCCGGATTTCTTTCGGGGATGCTGCAAAGCCATCCGGTTGAGATGCAGCTGTTTTTCATCGGCGTTGTCGCCGGCAGTATTCCGCTGGTTACACGTAAGTCACTGGAAGAACCCTTCCGCCGTCACAGCCTGCTGGCACTGATTGGGACATTGGCGGTCATGATTTGTATTTTCTTTGTCCGTCCGGACGATTCCGGTGTTGAACTGATTCGCAATCCCAGTGTTTCCCAGATGATTCAGCTGATGCTGTATGCGGCGTTTGCAGCTGCTGCGATGGTTATTCCGGGTGTCAGCGGTTCCTTTTTCCTGATGCTGTTTGGGGTATACCACAGTGTACTGACGGCGGTGAGTGAATGGAATTTCGCGGTATTGATTCCGGTCGGCATTGGGATGATTATTGGTATCCTGTTCTGTGCAAAAATGCTGGATCTGCTGCTGCAGCGGCATAAACAGGCAATGTATTTCGGCATTCTGGGATGTGTGATCGGCAGTATCCCGAATATCTGGCCGACACAGCCGATTGTGGGAATGGATATCCTCTGGGGTCTGCTCGCATGTCTGGCAGGTGCGGCGATTTCGCTGTTCTGTGCTTCCGACTTTCTGCGCAGCCGCCTGCGCCGGAATAAGGAAGAAAAATAAGGCAAAATCTGACCTGATGGCTGAAAACCCCTTTACAAAAGGGAGAGTTTATGCTATACTAACTATCGTTGCCGTATAGATGGTTTTGCGGATTCAGCCCCAACCCGGGGAATCACCGTTCCCTTAACTATTGTACAGGCAAACATTATGAAAGAGGTGACTCACTATGATGAGAAAAGAAGAAAAGACCGAGATTATTGCTAACAACGCGCTGCATGAGGGCGACACCGGTTCTCCTGAGGTTCAGATCGCAATCCTGACCAGAAGAATCAACGACCTGACTGAGCATCTGAAGACCAACAAGAATGACCATCATTCCCGCCGTGGCCTGCTGAAGATGGTTGGCCGCCGCCGCAACCTGCTGGGCTACCTGCAGAAAAACGATATCGAACGTTATCGTGCAATTGTTGCGAAACTGGGTCTTCGTAAGTAATTTTGTAACCGATAAGGCAGATGGTATAACCGTCTGCCTTTTGGTGTATAAAACCCATCGTCATGACCAGGCGGCAGGCTTAACTGGCGCTAGTGCTGTTTAGCATTAAATCGTACTTCCAGAGGCTGGAGGCAGGATTTATTGCTAAGCCTCTGCGCTTTATGCGGCTCACCGCCTGATCGATTCAAGAATAAGGAGGCTGCCCATATGGCACATATTGTCCACACCTTCAAGACAACCTTTGCCGGCGAGGAACTGACCGTTGAGACCGGCCGTACCAGTGAGCTGACCAATGGTTCCTGCTGGGTCAGATATGGTGATACGATTGTCATGGCAAACGTTACCGCCGCTGCAAAACCCCGTGAAGGCATTGACTTTTTCCCGCTGAACATCGACTATGAAGAAAAGATGTACTCGGTTGGTAAGATTCCTGGTGCTTTCCTCAAGAGAGAATCCCGTCCTACCGAACATGCAACTCTGACTGCACGTATGATCGACCGTCCGCTGCGCCCGATGTTCCCCAAGGACATGCGCAACGATGTTTCGATTGTTACCACCGTTCTTTCCTGCGATATTGACCATGCACCTGAGATTCTGGCATTCCTGGCTGCATCGATTGCAGTTGCTATTTCGGATATCCCGATCAACGGAACTGTTGCAGCAGTATCTGTCGGTCTGGTTGACGGAAAACTGGTGCTCAACCCGCATCGTGAAGACCGTGCAAAATCTGACCTGAACCTGACTGTTGCCGGCAGTGCTGAAAAGATCGTTATGATCGAAGCCGGTGCAAATGAGGTCCCCAACGATGTCATGCTGGAAGCAATCGCAACCGGTCATGAAGAAATCAAGCATATGGTTGCCTTTATTGAGGAAATCCGTGCTGCAATCGGCAAACCGAAATTTGAATTTGTCTCCAAGGAAGTTCCTCATGAACTGCTGGACGAGATTCTGGCTGAGTTTGGCGATCAGTTCAAATTCGCGCTGGATACCGATGATAAGAATATCCGTGAAGCAAACCTGCTGCCCATCAAGGACGCAATTCACGCAAAATATGATGAGACTTATGCTGAAACCGAACCTGGCCTGATTGATGAAGCAATCTACAAGGCTCAGAAGGTTATCGTTCGCCGTTGGCTGCTGGACGAGCAGAAACGTGTTGACGGCAGAGGAATGGATGAAATCCGTCCGCTGCAGGCTGATGTCGGACTGCTGCCCCGTGCACACGGTTCCGGTCTGTTCTCCCGTGGACAGACACAGGTACTGTCGGTTGCAACCCTTGGCCCTGTTGGCGATGCACAGATTCTGGATTCTATCAGCGAAGAAACTGAAAAGAGATATATGCATCAGTACAACTTCCCGTCCTACTCAGTCGGTGAAACCCGTCCTTCCCGTGGTCCTGGCCGTCGTGAAATCGGTCACGGTGCACTGGCAGAGAAGGCACTGGTTCCGGTACTGCCTTCCGTTGAGGAATTCCCGTATGCAATCCGTGTCGTTTCCGAGGTACTTTCTTCCAACGGTTCGACTTCTCAGGGTTCGATCTGCGGTTCCACACTGGCTCTGATGGATGCTGGTGTTCCGATCAAAGCTCCGGTTGCTGGTATCTCCTGCGGTCTGATTACCGAAGGTGACCGCTGGATGACGATGGTCGACATTCAGGGTCTGGAAGACTTCTACGGCGATATGGACTTTAAAGTCGGCGGTACCAAGAAGGGTATCACTGCTATCCAGGTTGATATCAAGATTGACGGTCTGACTCTGGATATCATCAAGGAAGCTTTTGAAAAGACTGAAAAAGCACGTAATTATATCCTGGATGAAGTCATGCTCAAGGCTATCCCGCATTACCGTGACCATGTCTCCAAATATGCACCCAAGCAGCGTTCGCTGGTTATCCCGGTGGACAAGATTCGTGACGTTATCGGTTCCGGCGGCAAGGTTATCCAGAAGATCACCGCTGAATGCGACGTCAAGATCGATATCACCGATGACGGCAAGGTATTTATCCTTGGTCAGGATCAGGATAATGTCGATCGCGCTGGTTATATCATCGAGACGATTGTCAAAGATCCTGAGGTCGGTGCTATCTACAAGGGTAAAGTCACCAGACTGATGAACTTTGGTGCCTTTGTTGAGATTGCTCCCGGTAAGGAAGGACTTGTCCACATTTCCAAGCTGGAGAACTTCCGTGTCGACAAGGTAGAAGATGTTGTTCAGCCGGGCGATGAGGTTTACGTTAAAGTAACCGAAATCGACGATCAGGGCCGTATCAACCTTTCCAGAAAAGATGCAATGAACGATCTTGCCAAAAAAGGCAGAATCTGATAAAATAACGGCGGGAAGCCAGCTCGGTTGAGCGTTGCGGCTTCCCGCCGTTTTGCTGTACACAAAGCCATGAGGAGGAAAGATATGTACACAACCATCCTTTTTGACCTTGACGGTACGATTACCAATTCAGAAGAGGGAATTATCCGTTCGGTGGAATATGCACTGCAAAAGAGCGGAATCAAAGAATATGAAAGGTCGAGTCTGCTGCGGTTTATTGGTCCGCCGCTCCGCCAGTCTTTTCAGGAGTATTTTGATATGACGCCTGAACAGGCAGCACAGGCAACTGCGTTTTATCGTGAACGGTATGCTCCAATCGGTAAGTTTGAATGTACCCTTTATCTCGGGATTGCCCAGCTGCTGCAAAAATTGCACCATTCGGGAAGAAAGGTTGTCCTCGCTACATCCAAGCCGGAAAACTTTGCAAGGGAGATTCTTGATCATTTTTCACTGACCGGATATTTTACACTGATTGGCGGCGCACTGCTGGATGGAAGCAGAGATACCAAAGAATCGGTTTTGCGCTATATTCTGGATACCGGGATTGTAACCGGAGATGCGGTTATGATTGGAGATACCCGGTTTGACATGGAAGGAGCAGCCGCTGTCGGATTGCCTGCAATTGGGGTCGCGTATGGGTTCGGCAGCCGGAAGGAACTGACTGAAGGCGGTGCTGTCGCAATTGCAGACGATGTGGCGCAGCTGGCTGCGTTATTGGATGCATGACAATAATACGGGAGGTACATATGATTAAAGCTGCTGTTTTTGATATGGATGGCCTGATGTTTGATACCGAACGGGTTGGGCGTGAGGCATGGAACCAGGTCGGTGAAAACCTTGGATTCGGTAATCTGGATGCAGTGAATGAGCGGTGCCTCGGATGCAATAAGGATTATTGCCGTGGGATTTTTAAGGAAGTGTTCGGCGACGCATTGACGCTCGACCAGGTGCTGGAACTGTCGGCACCTATTCAGCAGGCATGGTATCGGGAACATGGGATGCCGTGTAAAAAAGGACTGGTTGAGCTGCTGGACTACCTGCGGGACACTGGACGGAAAATCGCAATGGCGACGTCATCTGACCGCTCAATTGCTGAGCGCAATCTGGATATGGCTGGATTGCGGTCATATTTTGACGTGCTGGTATGCGGTGACATGGTCAAACGCAGTAAACCTGACCCGGATATCTATCTGACAGCTGCACGGCTGCTGGAGGTTTTGCCGGAAGAATGCATCGGACTGGAAGATTCCAGAAATGGGATTTTAAGCGTACATGCGGCAGGTATGACCGGGCTGCTGATTCCTGACCTGATTCAGCCGGATGAGGAGATGAAACAGGCTGCGGATCAGGTGCTGCCTGACCTTGGCGAGGTGGTCGTCTGGCTGAAAGCATACGACGACAGATATTCCGCTGACTGATAAATATAGGCTGTATAGAGCTCTTTCCAGAATATTGGAAGGAGCTTTTTGTTTGCAATTTTTTGTTATGTCAGGTATTGACAAAACTATAAATATCTATTAAAATATTTATATAAAATTTTATAAGAAAGGCTGATTCGAAATGATTGAAAAGGTACGCTTGATACCAACAACGGAAAAATCTCATCCTTTTGCCCGTGCGGCAGAGAAATGCCATTTTTCAGAAAACGGGTATCTGGAAGAAGAATACTTTGTCTATGGAACCGCGAATCTTTATGATGCTGACGAGAATGAAAAGCCGTTTGTCATTGCCTCAGATGTGCCTTATGTCAATCGAATGCTGATTCGGCGTCCGGAGAATGTGGAGCGTTTCAGCGGAAATATCGTTATTGAGCTGCTCAACCCGACGGCACATATCGATATCGACCGGATGTGGGTAAACAGCTGGCGGTATTTTGTCCGGCATGGCGATATTTATATCGGGATGGTCAGTAAGCCGGATGTATTTGATTCGCTTTTTAACTTTGACCGGGAACGTTATGCTGAGATTAACTGGCCTAATCCGCTGCCTGAGCGGGAAGTGCCGCAGAATTTGATGTTCCCGTTGCAGACACAGTGGGAAAATGGCCTGTTGTGGGATATCATGATGGATTGCGGCAGACTGTTCCGGACTGCTGGTCCCCAGAATCCGATCAGCCAGTATATGAACAGAAAGACTTGGCTGTACCTCACCGGATGGAGCCAGTGCACAGGATTTATCAACCGGTATCTGCGCAGCTTTTACCCGATGACCCGTGAGCTGATTTTTGATGGATACCTCAATGCTGGCGGCGGTGCACAGCTGGCTCCGATCAACTCTTATCGCAGCTATAGTGCGAGCCGCAATATTTTTGGAAATGGCGATCAGAGTGTTTTTGGAAGCCCGGTTCCTTTTATTGCGCTGAATACAGAAAGCGAAAATCAGCGAGCTGCCTGGAGTGGGGATTCAGATGCACCCGGCCGGTTATTCAGAAGTTATCAGATTCCCGGTTCTGCCCATGATGAAAAGAATAATCTGGATGACTGGTATATCAATGACCCTGATATGAAGGGAAGAAAATGGAAACCCTATCAGGGACTTGAAGGTGAAGTAAACAACTATCCGTACACCTACCTGTTCCATATGACCTTTGCCCGGTTGTTCAGTTGGGTACGGGATGGTATTCCTGCTCCGCATATGCCGTTTATTGAACTGGAACAGGTTGAAAGTGATGATGGAAGCGGACATTCCTTTAAAAACCGGACGGATGGTTTTGATAATGCTGTTGGTGGCATTCGTACGGCTGCTCTGGATTATCCGACAGCGCGCTATTATAACTGGAGCACGCAGCCTCGGGAAGATGGGACGGTTCGCCATGATTGGCTGTATGGACATGCTGAACCGTTTTCTGCGGCATTTTTGACCGAGTTGTACGGAAGTCTTGAGAATTACCGTGCGCTGGTTGAAAAGGCGACAGCCCGTCATGTTCAGCAGGGATTTATTTTGCCGGAAGATGCGGAAGACATGATTTGTGAAGTTACCGGGATGGCAGCTGCCCGCGGATTGAAATAAGATACATCTATATAAAAAATAGCGCCGGATGAAAAGCTGCTTCATCCGGCTTTGTTTTTGAGATTGTAAGGTACCGTATCCGATAGTTTTGATACCCGGAGCATATGATAAAGGATAACGGTTTTTTTATTGGCACGCCTGCCGCATCAGTTCCCGATTGGCAAGAAGACGTGTATCATCAGGTGCGTATTCCAACGCCTTATTGACCATATCAACCGCCTTGGGGTAATTACCAGTATAATAACAATGTAACCGGTTTCATTGTAGCCAAAAAATAAGAGTTGTTCCCGGGAGGAAAACTTTCGGATTTTCCTCCCGCTAATATTAA
>DVLW01000233.1 GCA_018715285.1 Candidatus Faecivivens stercoripullorum
CAAAAACCCTGTTGAAACCAACAAATACGAACTGATTGTCTCGGTTCCTGCTGAAGAATTTGCTGCTGCCTGCGATAAGGTCTTCAAAAAGAGAGCAAAACAGTTCCAGGTTCCTGGCTTCAGAAAAGGCAAAGCTCCCAGAAAGACCATTGAAAAGCTGTACGGCGAAGGCGTCTTCTTTGAGGAAGCTGTAAACGATATCGCTCCTGTTGCTCTGCAGGCTGCTTACGACGAGTCCGGCCTCGAAATCGTTGTCAGACCCGAAGTTGAAGTCACCGCAGTTTCTAAAGAAGAGGGCGTTACGATGAAGGCAATCTGCATCGTAAAACCTGAAATCGTTGTCAAGAACTACAAAGGCATCAAGGCTTCCAAGGACGTTGCTCCTGTTACCGATGAAGAGGTTGATGCTGAGGTTGAGAGAATGCGCAACCGCAACGCACGTACCATCACTGTTGAAGATCGTGCAGCTGCAAACGGCGATATCGTCAACATCGACTTTGAAGGCTTCGTAGACGGCAAGGCTTTCGAAGGCGGCAAAGCTGAGAGATTCAACCTGACCCTCGGTTCCGGTCAGTTCATCCCCGGTTTTGAAGATCAGATCGTTGGCCACAACACCGGCGACGAGTTTGATGTCAATGTTACTTTCCCTGAGGATTATCAGGCTGCTGAGCTGGCTGGCAAGCCCGCTGTCTTCAAATGCAAACTGCATGAGATCTCCGCTAAAGAGCTGCCTGCTCTGGACGACGAGTTTGTTAAAGACGTTTCCGAGTTCGATACTCTCGACGAGCTGAAAGCTGACATCCGTTCCAAGCTGACCACCAGCAAGGAAAATGCTGCTAACACCGCTTTTGAGAACGCTCTGATCGACGGCGTTATCGCAAACATGGAAGGCGAGATTCCGGAAGAGATGTTCGACGCAAGAGCAGACGAGATGGTTCAGGACTTTGAATACCGTCTGTCCACTCAGGGCATGAACCTGGATGTTTACATGCAGTACACCGGCAGCACCCGTGAATCCCTGCGTGCCTCCTTCAAAGAGCAGGCTACCAGACAGGTCAAGGTTGCGCTGGCACTCGAGAAGATCGTTGAGGCTGAAGGCATCACCGCATCTGATGAGGATGTTGAAGCTGAGGTTGCCAAACTGGTTGAACAGTACAAGTCTCAGAATATCACTGCCGAGCAGATCAAAGCTGCTATGGGCGATCAGCTGAAGAACGACATTGCCCAGAAGAAGGCTGTCGAGCTGATTAAGAGCACCGCTGTTGCCGAATAATCACGATTATTTACAGTAATCGGAAGTTCTTCTGGAAAGAATTCACGGAAAAGTTCCATTTTCCGGTATAAATTCTTCATGATTATCGGTCAGAATAGAAGACGCAGTGTATAAGGGGTGGGGCCTTCTGCCTCACCCTTTTTTGTAATTCTGGAGCTGTCAAAGAGCAGTCAAAGCTGGCGGCTCTATAGATTCAGGAGGGTTTATTATGAGTTTGGTTCCAATGGTCGTAGAACAGACCGGACGCGGCGAGCGTTCTTATGATATCTTTTCCCGGCTGCTGAATGACCGCATTGTCATGCTCTGCGAAGAGGTCAACGATGCGTCGGCAAGCCTGGTTGTTGCACAGCTGCTGTACCTGGAAGGCCAGGACCCCGACAAGGATATCCAGCTGTATATCAACAGCCCTGGCGGCAGTGTAACTGCTGGTATGGCCATTTACGATACCATGCAGTACATTAAATGCGATGTTTCCACCATCTGCATCGGTATGGCTGCATCGATGGGCGCATTTTTGCTGTCCAGCGGCGCAAAGGGCAAACGTTTTGTACTGCCCAACGCGGAAGTTATGATTCACCAGCCTTCGGGTGGTTCGCAGGGTCAGGCAACTGACATTATGATTCAGGCGGCGCACATCCAGCGGACAAAAGAAAAGCTGAACAAGATTCTGGCAGCCAATACCGGAAAGCCGGTTGAACAGATTGCGGCAGACACCGAACGCGACAACTGGATGACCGCGGCTGAAGCGGTCGAATACGGCCTGGTTGACAAGATGATTGAAAAGCGCTGATAGCCAGACTATCATGCGCTCAGCTATCATTAAGGAAAGGTCAGGTATAAACACTTATGGCTGATTACGGCGAGAATACCATTCGCTGCAGCTTTTGCGGAAAACGGGATCACAGTGTCCGCAGAATGCTGCACGCGGGGAATGCAAATATCTGCGACGAGTGTGTCGCGCTTTGCTATCAGATGCTGTCGGAAGAAGGGCTGTTTCCTTCGGTAGCCGACGCACATTATAAACCGATGGCGGACGACGATGGAGAGATCACGCTGCTCAAACCTGCCGAGATCAAGGCAGTTCTGGACCAGTATGTTATTGGTCAGGACAAGGCGAAAGTAACCCTGTCGGTCGCGGTTTATAACCATTATAAACGGATTCTGCATGAGAGCACCGATGAGGATGACGATGTAGAACTGCAAAAGAGCAACGTCCTGCTGCTGGGCCCGACCGGTGTCGGTAAAACTCTGCTGGCACAGACGCTGGCTAAAATTCTGAACGTTCCGTTTGCAATTGCAGACGCTACAACGCTGACCGAAGCCGGTTATGTCGGCGACGACGTTGAGAACGTACTGGTTCGTCTGCTGCAGGCGGCCGATTTTGACGTAGAAGCAGCCGAACACGGCATTATCTATATTGACGAGATCGACAAGATCACCCGTAAATCTGAGAACACCTCGATTACCCGTGACGTCAGCGGTGAAGGTGTTCAGCAGGCACTTTTGAAGATTCTGGAGGGAACAATCTCCAATGTACCGCCTCAGGGCGGCCGCAAACATCCTCAGCAGGAGATGATTCAGGTCGATACCAGCAACATCCTCTTTATCTGCGGTGGTGCATTTGAGGGGATTGAACGGATTATCGAAAAACGTACTGATTCTTCCACCCTCGGTTTTGGCGCGGAAATCCGCAGCAAAAAGGAAATCACCAAGGGCGAAGCACTCAAGAACCTGATTCCGGACGATCTGGTCAAATTTGGTCTTATCCCGGAGCTGGTCGGCCGTCTGCCGGTCGTCACCACACTGGAAGACCTGAGCGTCGATCAGATGGTTCGTGTCCTCAAAGAGCCGCGCAACAGCCTGCTCAAGCAGTATATCCATCTGTTCAAGCTGGATGATGTCGAGCTGGAAATGGGGGATGACACCCTGCGTGCGGTTGCTGAAGAGGCGATCAAGCGCAAAACTGGTGCCCGTGGTCTGCGTAACGTCATGGAGGATACCCTCAACCAGCTGATGTTTGAGGTTCCGTCCGACCCGACGATTGCTAAGGTTACGATTACACCGGAAACAGTTCGCAGTGGAGCGGCACCGGTTCTGGAATACCGCCAGCCGGAAAAACCGAAACTGAAAGCGAAAAATTGACAGATTGCACAAAAGCCACAGACGGAAATCCGCCTGTGGCTTTTTGTATCTTATAAAATTACAGGATATGTTCCTCAATATAATGTGCTACGCCGTCTTCATCATTACTGGATGTGATACCATCAGCTTGATGAAGAACATCCG
>DVLW01000029.1 GCA_018715285.1 Candidatus Faecivivens stercoripullorum
AATCGCGTCGCTGGGAACGCTGGATATACAGTTTCCCTGTGATAGCTGCTGTGTTGCCTCCTCGACAGACAGAATCGGATAGTCGCCGACCTTCTGGGACAGATCGGGCTGGTAGATGCGTGCCGTTGACATTTTCCCGTCATCACCGCAATAAAATACCACCTGATTAAAATTGTAGTTGAGCAGCTGGTCAGTATAACTGCCGGATGCGTCATAAAATGCAATCTGATACTTTTGCTGACGGTAGATATTATAGTCTCCGCCATCAATTGCCATTGTGGGCTGCTCCATATCAATCAGACCGGAATACTGTTCCAGCAGCCAGTCCGCCGTTTTCTGACAGTCGGTGTAACTGGCAAAATGAGTAAAGTTATATCCGTCCGGCAAAGTAACCTCAGGTTCAAACGAAATGGTTGCCGTAAGGGACTGGGCGATCTCAATTCCTACCCCATCCGCATCTGTCATCAGCCGGGTTGGGTCATAATACCCTTCAGGTGGTTCTCCTCCGGTCAGCTTGAATTTTTCAAGTGATTTCTGACGTTCTTCCTCGGTCGGTGCATCATCAGTGATGGTCAGGTTTTCACTGTCCAGTCCCAGCCGTCCGGCGACTTCCTTTAAAACCTCTTCCATCCGGTCAAAATCTCCACCGCGAAGGAGATAATCTTTATTGACCGTCAGTTTATTTTTAAAGACAGGCAATGTCTCCAGCGGAGCAGAAGCATCCCATGGATTGTCGCTCACAAGCTCGCTGATATCATAGGCCATATATCCTTCAAAACCCATACCGCCCCAGTCCCATCTCTCAAGAGAAATCACCGGCAGTTGCGGCGTCACACCGGTATCCGATGGATCGCCGTCTGTTATCTCCACGGTGCTTTCGGCCGGAAGGTCAATCCCGGTATGCTGTAACTGATGCAGTCCCCATCCTGTCGCCGCTACCAGAACCAGACAGGCAGCCGCTGAAATACCTTTATACCGGATAAAGCGCATCCAGACAGAACGGTTTCGTATCCGGTCGGTTTCAAGCAGCAGATCTTCATCCAGAAGATTCAGAGCATCACTGAGCTGTTGTTGCTTCATATCGCAAAATCCTCCTTTTCCAGATAACTTTTCAGTCCATTGCGTGCCCGGTACAGGATACTTTTGACTTTGGATTCACTCATTCCCGACCATCTGGCAATCTCCCGGATGGAATCCATATAATAATACCGTCCGATAAATACCCTTTGCGCTGCAACCGGCAGGGTCCGCAGATATTCACTGATGGCTCCGGCAAGCAGCCGAAGGTCAACCCCCTCCCGGGTGGTATCTCCGTCCGGAATACATTCCTCCAGCTCAGTGAGTGACGCGGCATACCCGGTTCCGCCGCGTTTTAACCGGCTGGATGTGCGGTACCGGTCAATCGACAGCTGACGGGTAATCCGCCCAAGAAAAATAGATAACCGAACTGGAGCAGATGGCGGAATCGTATTCCAGGCTTTAAGATAGGTGTCGTTGACACTTTCCTGGCTATCCTCGTGATTCAGCAAAATGTTAGATGCAATTTTGTATAAGTACCGGCCATATTTGTGTTCGGTCTCGCGGATGGCGGTTTCATCCCGCTGCCAGTAAAGACGGACAATCTGGTCATCCTG
This sequence comes from Candidatus Faecivivens stercoripullorum, assembly GCA_018715285.1. Taxonomy (GTDB): domain Bacteria; phylum Bacillota; class Clostridia; order Oscillospirales; family Ruminococcaceae; genus Faecivivens; species Faecivivens stercoripullorum. The sequence goes on from DVLW01000029.1 coordinate 1,635, forward strand.
CATGGTCTGTCTCCCCTTTCCTGTATGTCAGAAATACACTTTCTGACAGCCTGTTCAACTGATATACCGACAAAACGGGCCAGTTGGTTGCAGATTTGGGCTATGATAATAAAAAAATTATACCATATTTTCCCTGCCCATGGAATTTAGTTTGCGCCCCTTGACAAAGAAATAAAGGTATGATATACTCTAACCATAGCCCCACCCCCAGGGGATGGGAAGTCGGACAACTCTCTGTTCGACCGCCTGAAAGGAAGGGAAAACATGTCCAAAGTTAAACTTAACGTTACCGGCATGAGCTGTGCCGCCTGTTCTGCTCATGTCGAAAAGGCGCTCGGTAAAACCGAGGGCGTTCAACAGGCAACCGTCAGTCTGATGACCAACTCTGCTTCGGTGACTTTCGATGAAAATACCGTCACCCCTGCCCAGCTGATCGAAGCTGTGGAAAAATCCGGGTACGGCGCGTCTATCGTGTCTGATTCACCCAAGGCGCAGAAAAAAGACGCTGTAAAAGAAGCGGCTCAGACACAAAAAAAGGAAATTGCCGCACAAAAACACCGGCTGATTATCTCCGGTATTTTTACCGTCCTGCTGTTTTATGTCTGCATGGGACATATGTTTTCCTGGCCGCTGCCGGGATTTCTGCTGGGTGACCGGAATCTGATGACCCTTGCACTCAGCCAGTTTTTCCTGCTGCTGCCGATTCTCTATCTGAACTTTCACTATTTCCAGAACGGTTTTGCACGGCTGTTCCAGCGGGCTCCGAATATGGATTCACTGATCGCGCTGGGGTCGGCTGCTGCAACGGTTTATGGCTCCGTCCAGCTGTTCCGGCTGGGATATGCACTGGCCGACGGTAATTTCCACGCAGGTCACACCATTGCGATGGACTTGTATTTTGAGTCAGCCGGCATGATTCTGACACTTATCAGCCTTGGTAAATTCCTTGAGGCAAGAGCCAAGGCCAAAACTTCTGACGCAATCGGTGCCATGATTGCCCTTCGTCCCACAACCGCAACGATTTTACAGGGAGAATCGGAAGTTGAAGTCGATACCGCTGACTTGCAGAAAGGTGACCGGATTGTTGTCCGGGCTGGAAGTACCATTCCGGTAGACGGACGGCTGATAGACGGCGGCGGCAGTGTGGATGAATCAGCACTGACCGGTGAAAGTATGCCGGTCAGCAAAAAGCCAGGTGACAGAGTAACCGGTGCAACTGTATTGAAAACAGGGTATCTTGTATTTGAAGCAACCGAAGTCGGAGAGGATACTACCCTTTCCCAGATTATCCGGCTGATGGAAGAAGCCGCTTCCACCAAAGCGCCGATTGCACGAATGGCTGACAAAATCAGCGGCGTGTTTGTACCGGTTGTTATTTCGATTGCAGTGGTGGCATTTATCATCTGGATGCTGTGCGGTCAGGGAATTCCCGCTGCACTAAACGCTGCAATTTCAGTACTGGTCATCTCCTGCCCGTGTGCGCTTGGACTTGCAACACCGACTTCGATTATGGTCGGAACCGGTGTCGGCGCGAAAAACGGTATCCTTATCAAATCTGCTGAAGCGCTGGAAACAGCACACCATATCGACACGGTAGTACTGGACAAAACGGGTACCATTACCGAAGGACACCCAGCTGTCACCGATCTAGTCATGGCAGGTGCCAAAGACGCGGATACCCTGCTGCGGATCGCTGCATCGCTGGAAAAACAGTCGGAGCATCCGCTGGCACAGGCAATTATCCAGGAAGCGGAAAAACGTGGTCTGATTCTGCTGCCGGTAAGTAAATTCGAGACACTGCCGGGACTTGGAATCCGCGGCGAATCTGGCGGACGGGTTCTTCTGGCTGGCAATATCCGGCTGATGGAACAACAGGGCATCCAGCTCGGAGATGGTGCGGCAGAGGCTGAACGTCTCGCCGGACAGGGCAAAACACCAATCTTTATTGCAGAAAACGGCACTCTGTACGGTATCGCAGCCGTCGCTGACCCGGTACGGACGACCAGTGCCGAAGCAATCGCTTCCCTGCGTAAAATGGGCATATCGGTTATCATGCTGACCGGTGACAACCGCAAAACCGCTGAGGCAATCGGAAATCGACTTGGACTCAGTCAGGTTATTGCCGAAGTCCTTCCGCAGGACAAGGAAGCACAGGTTGCAACCCTTATCCAGAATGGCAAAAAGGTCGCAATGGTCGGTGACGGTATCAACGATGCGCCTGCACTGGCAAGAGCTGATGTCGGTATTGCCATCGGTGCCGGTACAGATGTTGCAATCGAATCGGCTGATGTAGTACTGGTAAAAAGCGATCTGCGGGATGTCGTCAAGCTGGTTAAACTGAGCCATGCGGTATTGCGCAATATCAAGCAAAACCTTTTCTGGGCGCTGTGCTATAACGCAATTGGTATCCCGATTGCCGCCGGTGCGCTCTTCCCCATCTGGGGTATCAAACTCAACCCGATGTTCGGGGCTGCTGCAATGAGCTTCTCCTCGGTATCGGTCGTCACCAACGCGCTGCGGCTCCGCTTCTGGAAAGCACCCGACAGCGAAATTCAACAGTCTGATACGGTCAATAACACGCTGACCGAATCCAGAATAAATCTTCCGAAAGTAGAAATCCCTTCGGAAAAATCTGATGGAGGTAATCTTATGAAAAAAACAATCAATATTTATGGTATGATGTGCAGCCACTGCACCGGCCGTGTTGAAAAAGCCCTTAATGAAATTAACGGCGTTCATGCAACTGTCAGCCTCGAAGATGCTTGTGCTTATGTCGAAGTTGACGAAAATGTAACTGATGAGATGCTGGCTGACGCTGTATCTCATGCAGGATATGAGGTCACCGAAATCATATGATGGCGGATCATAAAAAGGTCGCGCGGCTGGTTTCCAATGCACGCGGCCAGCTGGACGCCGTCCTGCGGATGATTGAAGAAGACCGCTATTGCATCGATGTTTCAACCCAGCTTCTGGCTGCCCAGTCGCTGATTAAAAAAGCAAATCGCGAGGTGCTCAAAGGACATACCGAGCATTGTATCCGGGATGCCATGCACAGCGGCGATGACGCCCAGATTGAACAGAAAATCGGTGAACTTTTGGAATGTCTTGATAAAATGTCAAGATAAAATATCCTTATCATAAAGTAAAACGATTGTCACAGGGCGGCAATGGCTGAGAGGTCATGCCGCCCTGTTCTTTCTGCGTCCTGTTGAAAAATAGATAAATAATTGAAAAATGAGTGCTATACTGGTCATTGGGAGGTGTGTCAGATGCGTACAAAGATACTGATTGCTGACGAT
>DVLW01000030.1 GCA_018715285.1 Candidatus Faecivivens stercoripullorum
CAATATAGAAAATATTTTTCTGGAATATATTGACTTTTTCCATTTTAGAGAATATAATAGAGCTACAGAGATTCTCCAAAATAGAGAATAGAGGTGATAATGTGAATCGAATTCGCCGTTTGAGAGAACAAAGAAAGCTGAGACAGCAGGATATGGCGGATATTTTGGGAATGTCGGTTTCGACTTACAGTAAAAAAGAGAATGGCGATTTACGTTTTTCTTTGAGAGACGCAAAAGTAATTTCTGATTACTTTCATGAATCGATGGAGTCTCTTTTTTTTACAGACGATATTTCCAAAATGGAGAATATCAATCCTGCCAATATTATACCCCGAAAGGACGGTGAAATAAATGTCACAAAACCCCACGAAAGCTGCCGATAATGCCTTTTGCATTGCACGAAAGAATGCGGCAGCGTGGAGTGAAGCACTTAACAGCAGAGAAGGGGCATCCGAACTGCTCTGCATTGACCGGACAAGAATTGCCCGGATAGAACTTGGCAGCCTGATTCCGTATCCGGAAGAAGTTTTGCTGATGGCTGACGGGTATAATGCGCCGGAACTGCTGAATCATTATTTTCAGGAGTATACCGACGAGGATTATAAAAAGGCTGCGGTTTTATCTCTGCTCGATGGGCAGCTGACGGCAGCCGAATATATCAGCTGTATTTTTGGAAACCGACAGACCCGTCTGATGATTTTGCAAAAGGGTGAAATTCCTTCAAAAAAGGTATTGCAAAGTATCAGAATATTTGATATAATACAATCTTTCCTTTACGTACATACCGACGGGAAAGAACCGCAGCGGTGGATTACCGCAAACGGTGCGCGGTTTCCGATTGACGAGGACGGAATTTCTGCTACCGGTCCCAATAAATTTACGCAGGGATTTTCACAGCGTAATCTGGAGGCACATTGGGACGGAACCCATGGCCACAGCCGCCAGTATCCCGGCATGACGATGCAGGAATATGCCAAAAGGGCGCTGGAACTGATTCAGAAACCGGTCAGGGGAAATGTCCTGGGGTATAAAAATGCTCAGGGACAGATCGTCCGATATGATCGGGAAACCAACGATTTTGTGAAGGGGCATCCTTCACTGGGGATTGCAACAATGTTTAAACCGGCGGCTGGAGAAGCGTATTTTCTCCGCAAAAAGGAACAGGAGGGGTTCGATGGAACGTAATGGAAAAATCTGTCCCTGTTGTGGTAAGCATCAGTTTACCTATGATGACGGATATGAAATCTGTCCGGTCTGCGGATGGGAAGATGACGCCTTGCAGCGGGACGATCCGGATTTTGCAGGCGGCGCCAATGAGATGAGCCTGAATCGGGCGAGGGAAGCATATTCCCGCGGGGAAAAAGTTTATTAAAGAACAATTGTATCAAGAACCAGAAGCACTATGTGGAGTAAAATCCGCACAGTGCTTTTCTTTTGCACAGATTCCGTCAGACAGGGGGTTTTTGTTTGAATTTGAAACGGGTCATCCGGCTGGATAACATTCCGCTTTCCAGAGCGTACTTTACCGATGAAGGATATCTGATTGACAATCCGATCTGTACATCGACCGGAATTTTTGAATATCAGAATCCCGACGGGACCATTCGCCGGGAACTGCGGCTGCCGGAAGAGGTATTTTCCGAGCCGTCGCTGGCAAGTTACGAGGGAAAACCGGTGATTATCACCCACGATGCCGGCCTGATTACGGCTGAAAATGAGCCGCATGCAGGGATTGGAACCATTCTTTCCAAAGGATACCGGGACGGGGATTATGTCCGCGCCAAAATCGTTATCCACGATACGAACGCAATGAAGCAGGCAGGTTTAAAAGAGCTTTCGCTCGGATATGACCTGCGGCTTGATGAAACGCCTGGCGTCTGGCGAGGTCAGCACTATGACGCTGTGCAGCGGGATATCCGCATCAATCATCTGGCTCTTGTCCGCAGGGCAAGGGCAGGAGAAACTGCCCGGCTGAATATCGACAGCCGGGATGGACAGACACGTACAGGAGGTAAAAGCATGAACACTGAAAACAAACAGACTGGTGCCGCACAGCTGACGCCGGAAGAAATTGCAGCAGCACTTGCACAGGCGATTGCCCAAAAGGCAGCAAAAGTAAAAACCGTTCCCGAAAACACCGATGAAGGTTCGGCGGCAGGTCCTGCGTCAAAAGAGAATCCGGCATCCGGTCAGCAGGATAATCCCACGGATATCCTCACCGCCATTACCAGACGGCATCAGTCTTCCAACCTTCCTAAAGACCAGCGGGATGACGATATCGAAGAACTGCTCAAACTGCTCAGCGCCAAACAGGCAAAAGAGGATTTTACCGCATCTTCTCCCGAATCTCCCGAAAATGAGGATGAAGCGGAAAAACAGTCTGCGGGTAAAAATAACACATCCTGCGCAGACGGCGAAGATCAGCCGCCTGCCGCAGAAGAACCCGGTCAGAGAAAAAAGGAACCGGCAGTCAATATGGACGCGCTTGACGCGATGATTGCCGACCGGCTGGATCTGATCCGCATTGCCGAGCGGCTGCATATGGACGGGCTTGCTTCGATGCCGATGAAAGCGGCAAAAAAGGCGGTCATTGCTGCGGTGCGTCCCAATATCCGTCTGGATGGCAGGGATGATTCTTATATCGGCGCGATGTTTGACGCTGCAAAAGATGAGATTCTTCGCCGTAAGGATATCGGATTTCAGCGCCGTCAGATGGCTGGCAGCCGTCTGGATGAAGCGGATAAAAAGGCAGATGGTTCCAAGGCTCAGACCGCACGGGACAGAATGATTCAAAACATGAAAGGGGATTGCTGATAATGGGTGCACAGACTTCTTACAGCTTTGCAGCGCCGGTAGGCGTTGCAGGCGGACTGTATGATCTGAATGTCAACGGGATTGATTCGAGGGCAAACGAATCGGAGGACGGCGTTCTGCTTTATGGAACAGCCGCCATGACTGGTACGGCTGGCGGCAGGACGGTAAAAGCCGCTGCTTCAGGCGATACGCTGAATAAGTTTGAAGGTATTGTCGTCAATACCCGGAGCTTTGAGCAGACGCAGGATGGACAGTGCATGATCGCAAAGAATCAGGCGGTATCGGTGCTCCGCTATGGACGCTGCTGGGTGCGCATCCCGGATGAAGAACAGCCGGCCTACGGCGAACAGGCGTATGTTTCGCTGGAAGAAGGAAAAGAAGGGCTGATTACCAAATCGGAAGGTTCCGGCAACCTGAAAATCAAGGCACGTTTTATCGGCGGCAAGGGTGCCGGGAATGTCGCACCGGTGGAGCTCTATCACCAGATGCAGGAATGAGGACAGAAAGGAATGAATATCCATGGTAAATAAATTTGATTATCCCGATTACCGGACGCTGAGAGGTTCCGAGCTGTGCGAAGCGATTGCAGGGATTCCTTCAATGCACTTTGATTCGGCGGAGGATGCCTCTTTGTACTTTGCCCGTGAACTGGATTATGTCAAGGGCGAAGCGTATGATGTCCAGTATCCGAACTTTACAGCGCTGACCTGTTTCCCGATTTCGACGGATATTCCCGAAGGTGCCGAGACGTTTACCTACTACAGCTATGATAAAGTCGGCATGGCAAAGGTCATCAGCAATTACGCGACCGATCTTCCCCGTGTGGATGCAAAAGGTACGCCGCACACGGCTTTTGTCCGTTCGCTGGGCGACAGCTACGGGTATTCTGTGCAGGATCTGCGCGCTGCCCGTATGGCAGGGAAATCGCTCAACTCGACGCTGGCTGAGACCGCAAGACGTCAGATTGACCAGCTCACCAACCAGATTGCCTGGATGGGCGATAAGGAAAACAACCTGATGGGTGTGCTGAGTGAAGACAACGACATTCCGCTGTACACCCTTTCTGCCTCGTCTGCAAAACCGGAGTCAACCAAATGGGCAGACAAAACGGCAGAGGAAATTCTCGTCGATATCAACGGGATGGAAGCATACGTTGCCAAGCTGACAAAGGATGTTGAACGTCCCGACACCCTGCTGGTTCCCTCGGATACCTATTTTGATATTTCCAACCGTCAGCTTCCCGGCACCGGCATTTCGGTCATGAAGTTTATTCTGGACAATGCGCCTTATCTCAAGTCGATCAAGTCTGCCGCCGAGCTGAACGATAATTCTCCTGAAACCAACCCCTATGCATCCGGCGGAAGTCCGAAAGGGGTTGCGCTGCTGTACACCAACAACAAAAAGAAAATTGCCATCGAGATTGCCATGCCCTTTTTCCAGTATCCTGCACAGGCAAGAGGTCTGGAGCTGATTGTTCCGTGTGAATCCCGCATGGGCGGCGTTTCGATTTATTACCCGCTCTCCGCTCTGATTGCGGTCGGCGTCTGAGAGGAGGAAAAACAGAATGATTTATCAGAACAAGACCGGAAAAATCATCTTTTTCGCCGGAAAGAGCCTGCTGCCGGGAGAGACTGCACAGTTTTCGGACAGCGTGCAGAAGAACCCGAATTTCTCTTTTCTGAAAGAGCGCGGAATGATCGTGGAGGTCACAGAAATGGCCGCTGAACCGGCTGCTGAGACGGATACATCTTCCGAAACGGTAGATACAACCGAGGAAAAGAAAACCAAAACGTCCAATACCAAAAAGTAAGCGGAGGGAACCCAAATGGATGAGCTGGAGGTATTCCGACTGATCGCTCCTGAGTTCGAGCAGGTCATGAGTTCGGATATTACCCAATATATTGAGCTGTGCCGTCCGCTGGTCAGTAAAAAGCAGTTTGGAAAGCTGTACACCCAGGCGGTATGCTGTCTGGCAGCGCACCGGATGAAGCTGGCAGGACTTGGGCGGGATGATACCGGGAGTCTGTCGGAAACCTTTCGGCTCAGTTCCTATTCGGAAGGCGGCGTGTCGGTCAGCTTTGGAAGCACACCCGGACAGAGTACCGACGGAGAATATGCACTGACGATATACGGGCAGCAGTATCTTTCCATCCGGAGGAGCGTCATCATTCCGATTCACTGTTCCGGCGAAAGGGGGAGCGGGTAATGGCTGGACGGTGGCAGTTTAAGTGGACACCGGAGGGAAAGGCTTTTGCACAGGCACTGGACGAAATCGCCTCCAAAAAAATCAAGGTCGGATTTTTGGAGGGCGAGACAGAACAGGATGGAACCAGCATCGCCGATATCGCGGCATGGAATGAACTGGGGACAGAGGACGGGAGAATTCCATCCCGTCCCTTTATGCGTCAGTCGGTTGAGAACCACCGGCCGGAGATCAACCGGCATATGCTGGCAGAGGGAAACAAACTCGCTGCCGGAGCGTCTGCCAAAGAGGTACTCAGCGGTATCGGTGACTTTTTTGTCCGCAATCTGCAAAAAGAGATTCGCAACGGCGATTTTGTCCCGAATGCACCTTCTACAGTTGCCGCGAAAGGCTCAGACCGTCCGCTGATTGATACCGGACGGATGCGTCAGTCGGTGCATTTCCAAATTGATGAAAAGGACGGTGATCACTGATGTTTGGAATTTTCAAATCTCCGTTTAAGGTGCGGCTGTATGGAAAGCAGCAGGAAGATGAAAACCTCACCTTTCCCTATACCGAAACAGAGGTCAGTCTGGATGTACAGATCGCGTCTGATCAGAATCAGCCCGAAGCAGAAGGGGACAGCCGGCTGACCAAACTGACGGCTTATGGCAGTTTCCCATTCTCACCGGCAGATCAGATGACGGGAAAACCGGGAGACTGGCTTTGCTATCATGGGCGCTGGTATGAGTGTATCGGCTCTGCCCATCATCTGCATACCCCGTCAAAGCACTATGTTTCCGATTTTGTCCTGATACCGGAAGTCTATGACAAGGATGGGTACGCAGGATGAATATTACAGAACTGAAAAAGGCGGTCTATGCGATTGTCAAGGGATATTTCGGAACTGCGCAGGTAATCTGGGCAAATCAGAAACGGGTGAAACCTGCTTCGCCGTTGGTCATTCTCCGCACCGTCAGCCTTTCAGAAAACGTCTTTCCCATCGAGAAAATCGGTGAGGAGGACGTTTTTTTGCAGACCTATCCCTGCCGGATGCTGCTGGAAGTGCAGCTGTTTATCCGTGGGGTGCCGGTCAGTGAAGGCGGGAAGATGACCGTTCCGGATAATACGGCGGTCAATGACCTGTCAGACTTTGTCCATTTTATCGGCAGCGAATATGTCCTCAAGCTCTGCCGGGAAAAGGATATCTGCATTCTGCCGGAAGGAAATATACAGGATCTGGATGCACTGGTCAACGATTCATCCCGTGAGCATCGGGCAATGCAGCAGTTTACCGTGGATTTTTTGCAGCAGGCGTCTGGTGTCTCCGGGTCCTACGGGTTTGGGGATGGCTGGCATCCTCCGGCATCCGGCGGCGGAGATGAGCAGCTGGCCGGGACAGATGTCGGGTATTTTGTCGAGGCAGAAATTGAGCAAAGAAAGGATGAAGATTTATGAGCAATCTGGACAAGCTGGTCAGCATTACGATTAACTTACAGGCGACGGTTGCGGATGGGGTATCGTTTTCCAATATGCTGATTCTTGGAGCTGCTCCCGCGTCCGGTTCACCGCAGGATATTGCCGCATATGGCAGTCTGGCAGAGGTTCAGGACGCCGGTTGGAAGGTGACAGGCGAAGAAGCGGAACCGGTCGGTATTGCAGCAAGAATCGCATTTGCCAACGGTGCAAAGCTGGTATATATCGGTGTGGTAAAAGCGGAGGAAACAGCTGTGCAGGCGGTGACCCGCTCGCTGGATACCGAAGGCTGGTATGTGGTAGCTCCGGCCGGTGTTGAACCGGATGAGATGGAAGACCTTGCGGAGTATATCGAGACAACCGAAAAGCTGCTGGTATATGGCTATTCCCAGACCGACCCGGTTTCCCAGACAGAACTTTACCGGACGGCGGCAGTCTGCTGTGATCATGTGTATGGAACGGCGGTTGAAGCCGAGTCAGGCGATGGGTATAAACATATCGCCCTTTGCGCCAAGGCACTGCAATACACGCCCGGAAGCGAAACCTGGGCATTTAAACCAGTTTCCAGCGTGACCGCCTCGCAGTTTACAACCGCGCAGATGAAAACGCTGGAAGACGCGCATACAAATTATATCGCCTCTGTTGGCGGCAGAACCATCACCATGAACGGTCAGGTCAAGGCCGGGGAATGGATTGACCTCATCCGGTTCAGGGACTGGCTGAAAAATGAAATGCAGGTAGAGGTTGCCACACTTTTCCTCAAACGCCCGAAAATTCCCTATACCGACAGCGGCATTGCCCTGATCGACAAGGTGATGCGCACCGTCTTAAAGCGTGGACAGCAAAACGGCGGGATTGCCGAGGATGCGTACGACAGCAACGAAAACCTGATTCCGGGATTTACAACCAGCGTTCCGCTGGCAGCGGATATTTCCGATTCGGTCAAGGCATCCCGCAAACTGACCGGCTGCACATTCAGCGCCATCATTGCCGGTGCGATTCACATGGTGGAAATCAACGGCGATATGGTGTATTCGAGATAAAAAGGGGGCTTATGGATGGTACACACGTATAATCCCAAAGAGGTGATTGCGGCATTTGGCAGCCACATTATCAGCGGTTTTGCGGAAGATACCTTTATCTCTATCGAGGCCAAAGGGGAAGGCATTCCGGCAACAGTCGGCTGTGACGGTGAGGTGGTGCGTTCGGTATCGCCGGACGACACCTATGACGTAAAAATTACCCTGCTTTACGGGTCAGAAAGCAGCAGTTATTTTCAGTCGTCCTTTAATCGGGACAAAAAGACCGGTGATGCTGCCCAGTCGCTGATTATCAAGGATTTAAAGGGTGGTCTTGTCTTTTCTGCCGATCAGGCGTGGGTGTCGCAGGTTGCGTCCCGTACCTATGGAAAAACCGCAAACTCGCGCGAATGGACACTGACCACTGGACAGGCTGAGATGAACGAATAAGGGAGGTGGTCGGATATGCTCAAACAGTTGGAACCAACCGTTAAAACGATTGGAGAACATACCTTTTATCTGCGTCCGCTGCCTGCGATGCGGGCGGCAAAGGTGAGCGGTCAGCTGATTGCAGCACTTGCGCCTGTCTTTGCCGGTATTGCACCGCTGCTGGGTGAAAACAGTGGAGAAACGTCTCAGCTGGATGTCGGGGCGATTGCGGAAGGACTTGGAATGCTGGATGAAAACAAGCTGGACAGCCTGATTCGTGCGCTGCTGTTTTCTTATGGAAACGTCGCGGTCGAGACAGAAGGGAAAGCAGTCGCACTGACAGAAGACCTTGTAAACGAGCTGTTTTGCGGTGAGGTGCAGGATTTGTTTTTGCTGTGCGGGTATGTGGTACAGGAGAATTTCCAGAGTTTTTTCAGGAAATGGAGCAGCCTGTCTGGTGCGCAAAATCTGCTCCGCAGGATACAGACCTGACCCGGTACGGGACACTGGACGGGACACAGTTTTGTGAACTGGAACTGCGGATGTATACCCTGATTAAGTCGGGGAAAGCGTCGATGTTTGAACTGGAAGAATATTATACCATGTCGGAAGCGCTCAAACTGTATGCGCTGCTGCAGATGGATATTGATATTCAGAATGCCAGGATAAGGGAAGCAGAAGAACAGAGGAGGTGAGCGGGTGGCAATCAGTATCGGGCAGTTTATGTTCGAGCTACTGTTTGGTGTGGATAAAGGCGCGAAGGCGCAGGTCGAAGGTGAATTGCAGGCACTCAAAGAGATGGCTTCCAACCTTCTTGGAAAAATCGGCATCGCCTTTTCAATCAGCGGCCTGTATAACGCGATCAACGGCTGTGTGCAGCTCGCTTCCAATGTAGAGGAGATGCAGAACAAGTTTGATGTCGTTTTTGCCGGGCTGACAGACGAAGTGGAAACATGGGCCTCCGACTTTGCGGACGCAATTGGAAGAAACAAAAACGATATCAAAGGGTATGTCGCAGATATGCAAAACCTGCTGGTCGGTTTTATGGGACAGGACCGGAGAAAAGAAGCCGCCGAAATGTCCAAGAGCATGACGCAGCTTGCAATGGATCTGGCATCCTTTGCCAATCTGGATGAAGCGTACGCGGTTGAAGCAATGACCAACGCCGTCATGGGTGAAACCGAATCAGCCAAATCTCTTGGCGCTGTCCTCAATGATCTGACCCGTGCGCAGGCAATGCAGGAACTGGGGCTTTCCGGTACCTACGACGCGCTCGATCAGGTCGCAAAGATGCAGGTCAATTACCAGGCAATCCTTGACCAGTCGGCTGATGCAGTCGGAGACTGCGAACGCAGCGTGAATTCCTATAAAAGCACACTGACTGCTTTCCAGTCCAAGCTGACCGAAATCAGGACGATCATCGGTCAGTTTTTTATGCCCACATTTTCAAAAGTCCTGCGGTTTGGTTCACAGGGACTTGCTGCTCTGCGTGACTGGTTGGGACGGCTGACCGAGCTTGCCGACCGGCTGGGAGGAGCAGACAGGGTTATCTCGATGCTGGCAATCTCAATCGGTGCGCTGATGGCAATTCTGAATTTCCAGAAGATCATCACCGGCGTGAAAACCGTCACGTCGCTGCTCGCCGGACCCGGAATCAAACTTGCGGCACTTTTGGCTGTAATCATCCTTGTCGCACTGGCAGTTGAAGACCTTGTAAGGTTTGTACAGGGAAAGGATTCTGTCATCGGAACCCTGTTTGAAAAAGCAGGACTTGACGCAGAAGCGGCAAGAGAAAAAATACTTGCCGCATGGGAGCAGCTCAAAACTGCTGCTGTAAATCTGTGCGGGAAACTGAAGGAAGCCTTTTCCGGTGCGTTTGAAGCAATCGGGCGCTGGTGGGATGAGAACGGGGACAGCATAATCAGTCACATTGGGACAATCCTGTACGGACTGATTGACGTAATTGCTTCCATCATTGAAACAATTGCCAATCTGCTGAATGGAGACTGGGCAGCTGCATGGGAGTCTGCCAATCAGGCCTGCTACCGGTTCAGCCAGACAGTGATGGAATTGCTTGGCTGGGTCTGGGAAGGAATTGTCGACATCTTTTCTCCGCTGGCCCGCTGGTTGCAGAGACTGTGGAATGATGCCAAAAATGCCGTTTCCACCAAAGTCAGTGAGATTCGGCAGAGCATTGTCGATGGATTTACCGCCGCAATCGACTGGATCAAATCACTGCCGGGACAGGCTATACAGTGGGGCAGTGATTTTGTGCAGGGACTGATCGACGGCATTCAGAGCAAGGTGCAGGCGGTAATCGATTCGGTTGCCGGAATCGCGGAAAAAATCCGTTCTTACCTGCATTTCTCCGTTCCGGATGAAGGCCCGCTCACCGATTACGAAAGCTGGATGCCGGACTTTATGACCGGTCTGGCAAAGGGTATTCAGGCCAATCTGCCGATGATTACCAGCGCAATGAAAAAGGTGTCGGCAGTCATGACGCTGGGCGTTCAGCCAACACCGACAACGGTCGGCGCTGTCGCAGCAAGCGGAGGTTCTGGTCGGGTTATTAATCAGAACGTCAATATCAATAACCAGTTCCACGGAGATGTTGCCGGTCAGAAAAAGTCCGCCGAAGCGATGAAGCAGGCGACCGACGATACGACCGCCGAACTGGCAAGGGCAATCGAACAGACCAGATGAAGGGAGGACAGCAAAGATGATGCGTGCATCACAGCCAGTTTCGATAAATGGGATTGAGTTTGATGCTCTGATTTCAGAAGAGAGGGAACTGACCGCAGAAGTGCCGGAATATGTCACTGAAACAGGGTATACCGTCAGTGACAACATCGTCCTGTCACCCCAGACGCTGCAAATGACATTGCTGCTGAGTAATACGCCTGTATCGTGGATGGAACATGCCGGTGAAAGCCATGTCGCGGATATTATTGCACAGCTGGAAGAACTGTATCTGTCGCGGGAGCTGGTGACGGTCATTACAACCGATAAGACCTATCAGAATATGGCGATCACCAGCCTTGGCATCCGCAAAAATACGACCTACGGCTTTTCCCGGGAAATACCGGTCAGCCTCAAAGAGGTTCTGCAAACCGAGGTGAAGACCACCACCATCCCGGACAGTTATGCCAAAAGCGGCAGCACCGGTGCAAATGCCGGAACTGCCGCAACAACCGCAGTGTCTTCTGCTTCTTCCTCAGTCGGAACCGGCGGCGGGAACGCGTCAGGTTCCAGCAGCGGCAATAATTCCGGTTCCGGTTCTTCCGGGAGCGGCTCTATCCTGTATAACGCAGGAGTCGCGCTCGGATTGATTAAAGATTGACGGGAGGAAATCAGATGGACTATATCGTAATCGACCTTCCGCAGATGAACGACAGCTTTTCAAGGGTATCGCTGAGCGGGACGGCTTATTATATCCGAATGACCTATAACGATACCGGCGGATACTGGATGTTTGGCCTGTACGACGCGACAAGGCAGCCTATTATCGAAGGGGTTCGTGTCGTGAATGATTTTCCGCTCAATGCTTTCTGTTCCGACCAGCGGATGCCATCCGGTGTTTTTGGCGTAATCGGCAGCGAACCAGGACATGACAGCTTTATCACCGGTGCGTCAAAACTGGTCTTCATGCCGGGAGGTGGAACAAATTGACCAACTGGGACAGACAATACCGGTTGTCTGCCGGTCCTGCCGGCGGGACCGGATTTGAAATCGGCGAAACCAGTCCGCAGCAGCCGACCGCTATGCACATCAATTTTTCTCTCAGCAAAAATGACAGTTCGACCAGCAACACCGGAAAGGTTACTGTCTGGAATCTGAGTGATGCGCATATCGCGACACTGAACGAAAAAGACTGCTGTGTCCAGCTGAAAGCAGGATACGGGAAAACGATGGGACTGATTTTCAGTGGACTTGTCTCGTTTGTCTGCACCGAAAAGGACGGCGCTGACCAGAAGACAACCATCGAAGTGACCGACAGTACAGTTGGAATCCGGGATACCTATGTTTCGGTATCTTACGCGGATAAAATCAACGCCCGTCCAATTCTGGACGATATCGCGGCGCAGATGGGACTGGTTCCCAGCTATTCTTACGATGCACAGTTTTCCGATATCCAGAATGGGTTTTCTTTTGTCGGTCTGGCACGGGATGGACTGGATAAGGTTTGCCATACCAGCAACCTGACATGGTCTTTGCAGAACGGTGTCTTGCAGATCAAAAAGACCGGCAGCACGATGACACAGGAAGTTTATCTTCTTTCGCCGGAAACCGGGCTGATCGGGATGCCAAAAAAGGTTCAGATTTCTTCCAGCAGTTCCACCGATCAGCAGTCGGTCGGCTGGGATGTGGAATTTTTCCTGAATCCGTCCATTAACGTGGATGATTATCTTCGGCTGGAAAGCCGGTATGTGACCGGATTTTTCCGTGTCAGTACAATTCAGATTTCAGGTGACAATATTTCCGGCGACTGGGTTTGCAGCGCACGGCTTTTGGAGGTGGGCGGATGATACCGGAACTGGTGGATGCACTGACAAATAATGGGAAAAAGATGCTTTCCGGCGTGCATACGGCTGTTCCCGGAAAAATTGTTTCCTTTGATGCCGAAAAGGGGTTGGCGGTTGTTTTGCCGGAAATGGCACTGAAAAAGAAGGACGGCAGCAAGCTCTCATACCCGCAGATTACTGGCGTGCCGGTTGTGTTTCCACAGTCGGCAGGGCAGCAGGCGGCGGTGGTTTTTCCGGTGAAGGAAGGGGATGGCTGTCTGCTGGTCTTTGCAGAAAAGAGTATTGAGCCGTGGCTTAGTGGCGGGGAAAGTGATACCGAACTGGATTTTGACCTTTCAAATGCGATTGCCATTCCCGGCCTGTTCAATTTATCCAGCGAATACATAAAAGAAGCCTGCCAGAAAGACGCGGTCGTCATTGCACGTCAGAACCGGAAAATAACGATTACCAGTGAGAAAATCATCATCGACGGAGATGTGCAGGTCAACGGGAAAATGACGCTGACAGGGGATGTCATAGCGTTAGGTATCTCACTGGCTCATCATACCCACAGCGGCGTCGAGCCGGGAAGCGGTTCGACCGGACAACCAAAACAATAACAGGAGGGAGTGCAATTGAAAGATCTGCTGCTGGGAGAGGACGGCGATCTGTATCTGACAGATACAAGTGATGTTGTGATAACCGACAGCGTGCGTCAGGCAATCAGAATCCGGTTGTTATGGTTTTTGTCTGAATGGCGGCTGGGTCCGTCGCTTGGCGTGCCGTACTACGAGGATTTCTTTGTAAAAAGAGGGAATATGCTGAAAATGCGGGCGGATATCCGTGCTGCACTGATGTCTGTCGAAGAGGTTACAGCCGTGAACAGCCTGACGATCACCGTCAATCCGCAGACCCGGACGGCAAAGGTCCTTTTCAGCGTTTCGACAACAGAAGATGTATATAAAAGCGAGGTGGAATTATGGCAGCATATGGCGTCACGCCAAACGGACTGAATATCAAGCGGCTGGATGTCATTCTGGGCGAAATGCAGGATGATCTGACCGATGCGCTCGGATTCAATGTCCGGCAGAATCCGCAGTCGTTTTTGAATGTCCTGCTGACCAACTTTGCCGACAAGATAGCGGAGCTTTGGGAATATGGCGCGCAGGTGTATCATTCGGAATACCCGTCTTCCGCGTCTGATCAGTCGCTTGATTATGCGGCTCAGTACAGCGGGATTACAAGAGAACAGCAGGCGCCGTCCTATTATCCGCTGCTTTGTACGGGTGTAGACGGTACGGTTTTGTATGCCGGAACGCGGGTTGCAACCGATTTGAACCCCGAAACCCAGCTTGTTTTAAACAGCGAGGCAGTTATCAGCCGGTCATCCTTTTCACGGGCAGTTATCCGGCTTGCAACAACCGGGAGCACCGGAACATTTACGATTATTCTGGACGAAAAGAGCTATAACTTTGCTGCGGCAGACGTGCTTCCTGCAAACGATATTTTCACAGCGCTGGCCGCCAAAATTCCCGAACCTTTTTCCTGTTCGGTATCAGATGGTATGCTGACCATTGAAGCGGATGACATGGCAGTCGCGCACAGCCTGGCATTGTCGGAGAATATGACAACCCAGTCTGTTACCAGTACGATTACCTTTGCAACGGTTGAAAATGGGGATATCTGCCTTCCTTCCGGTTCGGTCACCCGGATTATTACCGGTATCAATGGTTTTACATCGGTCACCAACAGTCTGGGCTATATCGCCGGACGGCTGAGAGAAACAGATGCAGAGTTCCGGCAGTCTTATGCGGACAAAATCTTTCTGCGTTCCAGCCGGATGGTTGAAAGCATCCGCAGTGCCATTCTGGCAAATGTACAGGGAGTCACCTCCTGTCGGGTGTTTGAAAATGATACCAACGAGGTGGATGATATGGGCCGCTGGCCGCACTCGGTGGAGATCGTTGCCGATGGTGGGGACAGCTATGAGATTGCGCAGCAGATTCTGAATACCAAGGCTGGCGGAATCAATACCTTCGGCAGTACAGCTGTAACGGTTCCGGGATTGTATGGGGAAGATATCACCATTCGTTTCAATCGCCCGGTCAGCCTGTATATCTGGTTTCAGGTGACGCTTACGCTGTCTGAGACAGAAACGGTGACCAGCAACTACGCTGATCTTATCCGGGAAATTATCCTGAACCGGCTTTCCGGGATGGAACCGGGAGCGACAGTTGCGCCGCAGAAAAACTTTTACGATGCCATTTATTCCAGCGTGTCCGGGATTGAATACGTCGATATTTATATGTTTTCCAGCGAAGACGCATCGGCTGAACCGGAATCCTATCCGCTGCGCAGTATCAGAATATCCGACCGGCAAAAAGCTGTATCCAGTACCGACAGAATTCAGGTGGTGATTGCAGATGCCGATTGAAGTGACTGACTATGCCCGAAAGCTGCTGGATGATCTTCCGCAGCAGTTCCTTGAAAAACCGCGTATTGAGGCATTGCTCCATGCGCTTGGAAGACAGCTGCAGCAGGTACAGGATTTTTATGGGCAGCTGATGACACTGCGTTCACTGGCACAGGCTGAAGGTGTACAGCTGGACGGAGTGGGAGACATTGTGCAGCTTCCCCGCGGTGGATTGGACGATGCTGCTTACCGGGACTATCTGTACTATAAAATATTCAAGAATACCAATACGACCACCTATTACGATATCATGCGTTCACTGAGGATGTTCTGGGAACTGCCGCTGTATTATTCGGAAGACCCTGCTTATCCGGCAACGATTTTGATTGATACAGCGTCTCTTCCGGCTGAGGTGGATCTCGACAGGCTGATGACAGCTCCGGTGATTAAAGCGGCTGGCGTTGGTGTACATATCAATCCAATGATTGATGCCGGTGCTTTGAATGCTTACGACGGGTTCGTGACAGAGATGGCCTATATTTATCAGGTAGAGGGGTGACAAAATGGAAGGATTCATCACAGGATTGACTTCCGATGGCATTAAACTGCTGCTGAACGCGATGAACGGTCAACGGCTGGAATTTACATCAATTACGCTGGGAGCGGGAAAGTATACGGGACCGACAACCGCAATTTCTGCCTGTGTCGACCCGAAAATTACGCTGCCGCTCAAGTCCATCGTGGTCAAAAACAACAAGGCGACGCTTCAGTCGGTACTTTCTTACAATGATATCGAAGATGGATTTACCTGGACGGAATATACCGTCAATGCGGTCAATTTGGATACCGAGGAGGAGATTTCCTACGGGTACGCTTACTGGAACGGGACTGGCAATCCACTTCCGGCAAAAGGGAGTACCTCTCTCAAAGAGATTGTTCTGACTGTTACAGTTGCCGTTTCGGATGCACTGACGGTTACGGCACAGATCGATAATACAAGGGTTTGGGCTACTCTTGCAGACCTCGCAAAAATCAACGACGTCATTCCGCTGACCCACACAGTAGACAGTGGCATCCACATTTTCACCGGCCTGACCCGTGAAGGGCTGGTACCTGTTCAGTTCGCAGCGACGGCAGACTACACCGCCGGACAGACGATCACAATTGACAGCGTCCGGTTCACGGTTGCGCTGTCTTCCGGTGATACTCCGGACGGTATCGTCTGGAAAAACGGCACAAAGCAGCTGGGACTTTGCGACAGTACCAACCAGACGCTGATTATTATCCAGTCGCCGGACAACGTGCCTGCTCACAATATTGACCCAGAATCACACCCGGATATTCGCGCATTGCTCAGCAATCACGAGGGCAGAATCTCGCGGCTGGAAAATATTCTCCTGTCGGATATCACTGGAAATCCGTTCCTGATTACCTTTGAAAATCTGGACGGGCTGAGGGTGACTGGCACCTGGAATCAGGAACAGGCAAGAATGGAATTTTAAGGGAAAATAATTGTTATCACTTAGGTAGATAGTGAAATTTGCAGAGCAGACATGGATATAACTGGATGTCGTCGGCAAAAATGATTTTCAATTAGTATAGGAGACTCTGACCCAAATTGTTAAAGAATATGAGACGGAGAGTTGTTGAAATGTTGGAAATTGTAAGGCTGTTACGTTAAATGGGACTATTGGAGAATAAGAAAAAGCTGTAGTGAAAGTGTTCTTCACTACAGCTCCAATGGATTAATCCAAAGAAATGTAAAGGTAATTTCCGTTCGAGATATCATAAGAAGCGGCGGAAAAATATATTGCGTATTCTATTCCGCCCATTTCTGTAGATACTTTATATCCGCCAGATTCATAGAAGATGTAAAAATCAGACTTTTCAGCTCTGTTACCAAAATCATTGGTGTAATAATATGTGAGCAAGCAAGGATAAGCTCCGTTTTGCATTGAATAAAATGTTATTTCTTTGATTTTATATCCTGTACCGGATTCCCACTGAGCAATATAATCGTAGTATTTTTGCTGCTGCGCAAGGATTTGAATAGATTCTGTTTCCCCTATTTCGACTTCACTGGAAGAAGATTCATTGGATACATTACTGGAAGAAGAGCTATTCCCGTCTATCATGGCTCCATCGGC
>DVLW01000234.1 GCA_018715285.1 Candidatus Faecivivens stercoripullorum
AAGGCTGAGCGTCTTATGGGAAATGGTACCGATATAGCGTTTCAGTTCATTATACCGCACGACCTCAAACTCCATCAGGCAATACAGGATGACCATTTTATACTTGCCGCTGATAAGGGAAAGAGTGTAACTAAAACCTGTATCTTCAAAGTTTGCTTTCTCGATGTACTTTCTAATCATATAACTTTCCTTTGGGTTAGTATCTAACAAAAATGTGCGTACTTTCTTTTTTGCGCATCGGCGCTTATAATTATAGCATAAAACATGGAGGTGTTCCAGCAATGAAAAAGAAAATCGTCATTTTAAACGGCAGTCCCCGTCCCAACGGCAACACCAAAACACTGATTGACCAGTTCACAAGCGGTGCTGAATCAGCAGGTCATGAGGTTGTCTGCTTCAACCTCAGCCAGATGAATATTCACGGCTGTCTCGGATGCTGCAAAGGCGGAAAAGAGCAAAACAGCCCATGTGTGCAAAAAGATGATATGCTCAAAATCTATCCTGCCTACCAGCAGGCTGATGTTGTAGTTCTGGCCTCACCGATGTACTACTGGGGATTCAGCGGTCAGCTGAAATCAGCTTTTGACCGGCTTTTTGCGGTTGCGGAACTGGACGCTGATTATCGCAATCCGGTAAAGGAGTGTGCGCTTCTGATGGCGTCAGAAGGCGATTCGGAAGACAATTTTGCTCCGGTCAAAAACAGTTTTGAAAGTCTGCTTCAGCACCTTGGCTGGAAAAATGCCGGTGTCGTCTACGCAGGCGGCAATATGAATATAGGAGATATTTTGAGCAAACCGCATCAGCTGCAAGCTGCCAGACAGCTTGGCAGTTCTATCTGACCAAACAACCCGGCGGCAGACGGAATGTCTGCCGCTTTTTGCTTTTACCCTTGCAGCCTATACCTTGGCGTGGTACAATGAAATTACCAAAACTGACCTGAAAGGGGTGGCATTATGCTGCTGAAAAATGGGCTGATTTTTACCGGGAATGGGTTTACTCCCGGTGATATCCTGATTGAAGGCGATAAAATCGCGGCGGTCGGAACGGATACCGGATACGTTTCCGGTGAGGTGATCGACCTGGACGGAAGAAAGGTTTTGCCCGGTCTGATCGATATTCATACCCACGGCTGCGGAATGAAGGACTTCTGCGACGGAACAGAAGAGGCGCTGGATACCCTCGCCGCAACCTATATCCAAAACGGCATCACGACCGTCTGCCCGACCTCGATGACCTTACCCATTGACCGGCTGGAGGAAATCTATTCGGTATATGCCAAATGGATGGAGCGTCCGCACCATGGAACCCGTCTGATCGGCATCAATATGGAAGGTCCCTTCTTAAGCGTCGAAAAGAGGGGCGCACACCGGGCTGAATACGTAATCCCGGCAAATATGCAGGACTTTATGCGGCTGTGGGAAGCGAGCGGTCACCGTATCCGGCTGGTGGACGTCGCACCGGAAATCGAAGGCAATCTGGATTTTATCCGGCAGGCAAACAAACTCTGCACCGTCTCGGTCGCCCACACAAACGCCACCTATGAACAGGCAATGGAAGGCTATCACGCCGGTGCCGTCAACACAACCCACCTTTTCAACGCCATGTCCGGATTTTCCCACCGCGCACCGGGTACAGTCGGCGCCGCTTTTGACAGCGGAGCATATGCCGAGCTGATCTGTGACGGTGAGCACGTCTGCCCGCCGGTTATCCGTACCGCATTCAAGGTAATAGGCGATAAAATCGCGGTCGTTTCCGATTCGCTGATGGCAGCCGGTATGCCGGAAGGTACCATCTGCACACTGGGCGTCGATACGGTTCAGGTCAAGGATGGACGTGCAGTCCTCCCCAACGGCACGATTGCCGGCAGTATCGTCAATATCCTCGAAGAAATCCGGCGGCTGATTGCGTTTGGAATTGATGAAAATCTCGCCATCCGCTGCTCGACCATCACGCCTGCAAAGATTATCGGCGCGGATTCCCATATCGGCAGCATCACGCCCGGCAAACAGGCCGACCTGCTGGTTCTGACCGAAGACTATACACCCTTCCTGGTATTCCGGGACGGCATCTGCGAAATATCCTGAAAATGACACGAAAAAAGCTCTGCTGTCACCAGCAGAGCTTTTATAGACTTCTTCTAAAGAATTAGTCAGCAGAAGGAGCGCCAACAGGGCAAACACCAGCGCAAGCGCCGCACTCGATGCAGGTATCTGCGTCGATTACATATTTGCCGTCGCCCTCAGAGATAGCGCTAACGGGGCATTCCGCAGCACAAGCACCACAAGCGATGCACTCATCAGAAATCTTATATGCCATGGTCAAAACACCTCCTTATCAGTATGCCTATATTGTAACAGCTTTGTCCCAAAAAAGCAAGTGATTTATGCAAAAAAGGCAAAATTAACACCCGGTTAATCTGTTTTCTTTTTTTCGACATCCGGTTGTCCATTACTGAACATACCATCTGCCCATCACGTTCACAAAGGTGTTTTTGGTAACATGCCACCCATATTAATCTGATTTCTTTTTCGCGCGGTCTTCATGTGCAGGCTTATCTTCAGCCTGTGCATTTTCCTTCTGGTCACGGTTACGGCGGCCACGTCCGGAAAGGTCGCGTCCCCAGCGGACATCTTCCTTATGATAGATAACCGGCGCGAGGTCCTCATCCCGTTCCAGCTGAATCTTGAGCATACCGGTCAGCAGGCTGACTTCCATGACCACGCCGTTTCCTTCCGGAGTCTGCACCGGCGTACCAACGCGCGGAGTGGAGCGCAGCAGATCTTCATACGCTTCCTGCTCATATTTCAGGCAGCACATCAGCCGTCCGCAGGTACCCGAAATCTTTGTCGGGTTGAGCGACAGGTTCTGTTCCTTTGCCATCTTGATAGAAACCGGCTGGAAATCGCCCAGGAAGGTTGCACAGCAAAACGGTCGGCCACAGATTCCCAGTCCGCCCAGCATCTTGGATTCATCCCTGACGCCGATCTGGCGCAGTTCGATACGGGTACGGAAAATTCCGGCGAGGTCCTTGACCAGTTCACGGAAGTCGATACGTCCATCCGCTGTAAAGTAAAACAGAATTTTATTTCCACCAAATGTATATTCAACATCCACCAGATGCATATTCAGCCGGTGAGAAGCAATTTTTTCCTGACAAACTTTAAATGCCTCCCGTTCCTTGGCGGCATTTTCCTCAATAACCCGCAAATCCTTTTCATCCGCAGGACGCATAATTTCCTTGAGCGGAACGACAATCTGTTCATCCGGCATCATCCGGTTTGCAATCACAACACTTCCGCACTCAATCCCGCGTGCGGTTTCGACGACAACCCGCTGACCAACTGCCAGCTTATGGCTGCCGGGAGAAAAATAATAGGTTTTTCCGGCATTTTTAAAGCGAACGCCAATAATTTCGGTCATATAACTTCCTTTCCATCTGCAATCAGGTCTCCATAATCGTTTTCAGCCCGGAGGAATACACCGCCAACAGCAGACTCAGCGAGACATTTGCCCGCAGTCCTCTGCGCATCTCGTCATTCAGCAGATGTACCCTTGCGGCGCGTCCGGGAGACAGCCGTGCGGCGAGCGACACCGCTTCCCGCAAAGCCGTAGTAAACCCGGCCTTTGCCGTTTCACAGGCCAGCCTGTCCATCATCGACAGAAACGCTGCGAACTTATCCCGGTTTCCTTCCAGCCCGGCAAGTACCGTCAGCAGGTCATATTCCCTGCCGTCGCTGAGTACGCGGCACAGCTGCATTGCCGATTCAAACAGTGCCCTCGTTTCCTCATCCTCCAGATAATGGACGCATTTTCCGAGGTTGCCGCCGCCGCACAGCAGCGCATTTTCCAGCAGCTGAGGATTTTCCTCCGGATACTGGCGCAACAGCCACTGTTCCGCTCTCCTTGGTGAAACCTCGTGCAGTTCCAGGCAGATACACCGGGACGGAATCGTCTCAGGCAGTGCGGAAAGGTTGTCGCAGGTAAGGATAAACACCAGATAATGCGGCGGTTCTTCCAGCACCTTGAGCAGTGCATTTGCAGATGCGATATTCATCATTTCGGCATTTTCAATCAGGATCACTTTCCTGTCCGATTCATTGGGCTGGATATAAGCCTGCCTTCTGATCTCGCGAATCAGCTCAACCGGAAACTGTGTCTTTCCCTCCGGCGTCCTGAAACGCAGGATATCCGGATGGCCGAACCCGCCAAACGCCTTTTTGCAGCTGGGACATTCGCCGCAGGGACGCTGCTGTCCCTGACAAACAAGAGCGGCGGCTGTAACAGCCGCCAGCGTCTTTTTTCCGGTTCCGGCGGTTCCATGCAGCAGGTAAGCAGCCCTGAGCGTCCTGCTGCCTGGGCTGGTCGCGCGGCGCAGAACGCTGACAGGATGTGCATTGCCGATAAAACCGTCAAAGCTGGGTTTACTTTCCATCAGATCTTTTCAAACCGTTCAACGTCGGTCACGATGATGGTCGCGCCGCCGACGGTCACTTCAACCGGCATAGCCGTATAGGTATTCATACCAAAACCGGCGGAAGAGGATACAAGCTGTTTGCGTTTACGGGAATGATCGCCGATGATCTTGATTGCACGGTCAACCTTTTCTTCCTCGGTACAGGTCAGGAAAGTGGTGTTGCCCGACATCAGGAATCCGCCGGTGGAAGCCAGCTTGGTTACAAAAAATCCTTCTTTGGTAAGCGCTGCAGAAACAGCAGAAGAGTCATCGCTGTTTACAATCGCAAAAATCAGTTTCATATCGCTCATCCTTTCAAAGATGTATTCTGTTGGCATCACCCGGCAAAACGATCTTCCGGCAGATGATACCTTAGCATCTATTTTAGCACATTTATCTGAAAAATACCACTATCCAGCAACATTTTTTTTTCGGCGGCCCCGATTTTTTCTCCGGCCGTCACCACCGGTATACCGGGCGGACAGGCGATTCTGTTTTCTGCCGCAATCCGTCCTTCTGCGTCCCGGGTATCCACCTCAATACAGGGCGCAAACGCCGCCTTACGCAGCGGCATTACCCTTTCAGGGGTGAGAGCAAAAGCGGGATATCCAATCGGGCTGCGCTTTGACAGCGACTGCCCAAACTGCAAAAGACGCTGGAAAGTTTGCTCATCCGTCTGAGGCGAGAACATCAGCACCACTTTTCCGCCGCCGGAAAATTCCGGTTCCATCTTAAACCGCCGCAGTTCATCTGACATCTCATCCGACGTATATCCGCACCGGCAGGCATCCAGCGTCAGTTTTGTACAGTCGGTCACCCTGTCCAGCAGAACGACACCCATCTCCCGCAGCTGGTCAGAAAGTACATTCATTCGTTTGTCCAGCTGCTGAAAGCCGCTGATTCCATCCCGCTGCATCCAGAGTACCGCCTGTTCCAGTGACGCCATAATCAGGTATGATGGACTGGTCGAGCCGTACATGGTCATCAGCCGTTTCAGTTCATTCTTAGGCAGCCGACTTGCCATCTCCTTACCACAGTGCAGAATACTGCCGCCGGTCAGCACCGGAAGCGTCTTATGCGGGCTGTCACAGCAGAGGTCAGCGCCTGCTGCCATTGGATGAACGCCGTCAAATGCAATCAGATGTGCACCGTGGGCATTGTCGCACAGCAGTATACCGCCATTTGCATGAACCGTCTGTGCAATCGCTCCGATATCCGCCTGTACGCCGTAATAATCCGGACTGGTGATATAGACGATTTTTGCCTCAGGGTGTGCCTGCATACACCGGTCGATTTCCACAGCGGTCACCGGCAGGCAAAGCCCGGTTTCACGGTCATATTCCGGCACCAGCCAGTGAATCTCCGCGTCACAGTGCACGCAGGCATTGACAAACGACAGATGGGCATTGCGCACCGCGATAATCTCCCGTCCGCATTTCCGTACAGCGGCAGTCACCATGCTGAGAATTGACAGCGTCGAACCGCCGGCACTGTAGCAGCTGTAGCCGGAATGGTAAAGATTAGCAGTGATCTTTTCCGACTGTGCAATAATCCCTTCCGGTTCATACAGTTCATCGGCACCGGCAATCTCGGTCAGGTCATACGGAAACGCCGCCGAAAGAAAATCCGGGTACCCATCCGGTGCCATCCCTTTATGTCCGGGCATATGCAGCCGGGAAGTGCCGGATGCGGCATAGGCGGTCAGAAAGTCGGTGATCGGAGCAGTTTGTCTGGTCATAAATTTGATACCTCTGATGGTCAAATAGTCGGTTAAAAATAACGGTGTCCGAGGGAGATATTCGCGGCAACTTCCTGAAGGCGCGGCATTGCGTACTCGAAAAACTCCTGATATGCTGAGCAGAAATAGTTCTTGACCGGTGCGTTTTCCTCCATCGGTTCCCGGTCACGACGGCATCCGCCGCGGCAGATAAAGTACCATTTACAGCCCTTGCAGTCAGGCATTTCCCGTTTTGCTTCGGCCAGAAATGCGGATGCGGTCTGGTTTTCCGCCATCGAAGCAAAGTCATCATCCCGGATGTTGCCCAGTTTCCATTTATCCAGGCAGTAAAAATCGCAGGGATAGACGCTTCCATCTGCTTCAACGATATTCTGAATCATGCAGTTTCCGCTCATACCGCAGCTTTCCGGATGACCGCCCAGCAGCATTCCGAGCAGGTTTTCAAAATAGCGGATATAGATAAACTTACCGGCCTGCAAATCCCGGTACCACAAATCAAACAGCGTCTTCAAAAACTTCCCGTACTTTTCCGGCGTCAGCGAATAAGGTGACGAACCGCGTTCCTCTTCCAGCGGGTCCAGACAGGGAATGTACTGCTGATACAGCAGCCCACTGCGGCGGTAAAAGCTGTAGATTTTGGAAATCGCGTCGGCTGTCTGTCCGGTCACAACCGTCAGGATATTGAAATCGACTTTATGTGCTGTCAGAACCTGTGCCGCGTGGAATACCCTTGCATAGGTTCCCTTACCTGCCGGGTCAAGGCGGTTAAGGTCGTGCAGCTGCTTGTTGCCATCCAGCGAAAGCCCGACCAGGAAATGGTTTTCCCGCAAGAACTCTGCCCATTCATCATCAATCAGCAGTCCGTTTGTCTGAATCGCATTTGCAATCCGTGTACCATGCACATTATACTTTTTCTGAAACTCGACTACCTTGCGGAAAAAGTCCAGCCCGGACAGGGTCGGTTCTCCGCCCTGAAACCCGAACGAGCATTCTCTGTCGGCATAGCTGAGCGCCTTTTTAATCAGCGTTTCCAGCGTCTCTTCCGACATAAACCCGTAGGAATAGGTATCGCGATTGATCTGCTCATCATGGTAAAAACAGTAGCGGCAGCGGACATTGCAGTTACCGGATGAGGGTTTGACCAAAATACTCAGTGAAGGCATAACTGTACTCCTCTCTAATATGTATAAAAAAGATCTTATGAACAAAAGCCGCCCGAAATCATCCGGACGGCTTACAGTCAAAATGGACAATCAGTTTTGGTGATCCGCGGCAGGCTGATCAAACAGATGATCGAATCCTTCCGGGAACTCTCCTACTACGCCTTCGGTGGAGTCCGATTTGAACAGAACCTTTACCGTCTGCAAAATCAGCTTGATATCCACGAAGAGCGAATACTGTTCAATATAAATCAGGTCAAAAATCAGTTTATCGCGCGGCGTCGTATTGTACTTGCCCTGAATCTGTGCAAGTCCGGTCAGACCGGCCTTGACCTTCAGACGATACTGGAACTCCGGCAGCACTTCCACGTATTTTTCGGTGATCTCCACCTGTTCGGGACGCGGGCCGACAATTGACATATCACCCTTGAGGATGTTGATAAACTGGGGCAGCTCGTCCATACGGGTCTTACGAAGGAAGCGTCCGACCTTGGTAATACGGTCGTCATTCTGGGAAGCAAGGCGCTTGTTGTTCTTGTCCGCATCGACAATCATCGTACGGAACTTGAGCACCTCAAAGACCTTGCCGTCCTTGGTCACACGCGGCTGACGGAAAAAGACGGGACCATGGTCTTCCAGCTTGATTGCCAGCGCCTCGATCAGCATGATCGGGCTTGCGCACAGCAGGCCGATACCGGAAATGGCGATATCCATTGCTCTCTTGAGCACCCGCTGCTCGAAGGTCAGACCGGAAATACGGGATTCCAGCACCGTTACGTCATCGATGATGACATGACGGGAATGACGGGTAATGATATCCGAAAGTTCAGGGGTAAGGTAGGTTGTCCGGTTGTGCTTATAGCAGTATTCCAAAACCTTGACCTTATCGCTTTCACCGATGGAATAAAGGAAAACCGCATTATGGGCACGGATGGTTTTCCGCAGTTCGTCCTCCGGAAGAGAAGCGATATCACAGATCTGGCAGACACGGTACTGTTTTTTATACCGGGAGATCTTGCCGACAAACTGCGGCAGGCCTTCCTTGCTTCCGAACAGTACCAGACATTTTGCCGGCGGGTTGACCTTGAAATAAAGGTAGTTGCCCAGATAGCCGAACAGGTTGATTGCGATTACCTGCAAAAGGAATATACCGATCAGCGTAAAGAAATCCTGCACATAGCTGCGGTTTTGAAAGTTGATCCGCATGATGGCAAGCTCCAGATAGGTCACCGCATCGGCCAGAAAGGTCGCAATCGACGCTGAATAAACGATTTCCTTGGTTTTTTTGATACCGATTGGGAAACCGCCGTAGATCTTGAGCATCAGCACGCAGAGAACTGGGAAGCAGATCAGCGTGATGGCTGCCGTCCGCGAGAAGCGGAGCAGCTCCGGCTCAGTCAGCGCAAACAAAATGTAAAACAGCAAAAA